>QMVD01000038.1 GCA_003660925.1 Nanobdellota archaeon | reverse complement strand
CAACAGTTGGAGGAATTGGGTTTCGTGAAGAAGGAGAAGAAGGGAAGGGTGATAACTCCAAAAGGGAGGAAGTTTTTGGACGATCTCGCTCACGAGTTGGTGAAAAAATGGCAAGAAACAAGCTAAAGTCCGTGAAGAAGAGGTTGATAAGCGCGGGCAAGTCCTGCAGGCCCGCCGTATTCTGGGCTATCTTGAGGAAGTTCGGGAAGAGGGGACACAGGTGGAGGCTAAACCCTCACAAGAGGAGGCATTGGAGGAAGAGCAAGATAAAGGTGTGAAGCATGAAGGAAGGAGAAGAGAGGATATACGTGGTGAACCTGAGGAGGAGGTTCAGGGAGAAGCCCAAGTGGAGGAAGACCCACTTCGCGGTCAAGGCATTAGAGGAGTTCATCCAAAAGCACACCAAGCTCGTTCCCAAGATAAGCAAGAGGTTGAACGAATACTTATGGGAAAGGGGAGGGAAGAACCCCCCTCCGAAGGTCAAGGTCAAGGTGGTGGCGAAGGAAGGGTTCGCCCACGTGGACCTGGAGGAGAAATAGGTGAGGGTCCATGTTCCTGGTGAGGGGAAAATTTTGGAACAAAGGATATTGGCAGAAGTTCGAAAAAGAGATAAACGCGAAAAGCGAGGAAGAAGCTGTGGAGAAGGCTTATTCCCTGCTCGGGAGCCACCACAAGGTGAAGAGGACCAAGATAATCATAGAAGAGGTGAAAAAGGTTGGTAAGGGAGGTAAGGAAGGAGATAAGTCCTAAGGAGGTGGAGAGGAGTGCCATAGAGATGGAATTAGTCAGGCAGAGGATGCAGGAGTTGGAGCAACACCTGGTGATGTTGGAGACGAGGATCCAAGAATTGGAGGTCATAAAGAGCGCCTTGGAGAGCTTGGAGGCGGATAGGGATGCCTTGATACCCATTGGCCCTGGCGTGCTCGTGAAGGGGAAGATCTTGGACAAGGAGAAGGTCCTGATGGAGGTGGGGGCGAACTTCGTGATAGAAAAGGACGTGGAAGGGGCGAAGGAGACCATAGAGAGGAGCCAGGAAAAGATAGAGAAGGCCATGTTGAGCATGAAGGCTGAGCTCGCTGATTTGTATGACAGGATGAGGGAGATCGAGCAGATACTCTTACAATATTATGGCGGATAGTCATGTTCGAGTTCCTCAAGAAGAAGTTGAAGGAGAACATCAAGAAGCTCAAGTCAAAGGTGGAGAGGAAACTCACGGAGAAAGAGTTCGAGGAGGCCTTCTTTCCCTTCGAGATCTCCTTGTTGGAGAACAACGTGTCCCAAGAAGTTGTGGAGAGGATAAAGGAAGGATTGAAGAAAGAATTGGTGGGGGAGAAGAAGGGAAGAACCTCGAGGAGGATCAAATCGTCCTTGAAGAAGGTCTTCGATGAGATCTTGATGGAAGGGGAGCTGAAGATAGATAAGAAACCCTTTGTGATCCTGTTCGTGGGAGTAAATGGGGTGGGAAAGACCACCGCCATAGCCAAGTTGGCTTACCTGTTGAAGAAAAAGGGTCTTTCCTGCGTCCTCTCAGCCAGCGACACCTTCAGGGCTGCCAGCATAGAGCAGTTGGAGAAACATGGGGAGAAGTTGGGGATGAGGGTGATAAAACACCAATACGGGGCGGATGGGGCGGCGGTAGCGTACGATGCGATAGAGTACGCCAAGAAGCACGGGATAGACGTGGTCTTGATAGACACGGCGGGCAGGATGCATTCTAATAAGAACCTGATGGACGAATTGAGGAAGATAAAGAGGGTGGCCAAGCCCGACTACACTATATTCGTGGGCGATGCCTTGACGGGGAACGATGCAGTGGAACAGGCGAGGAGGTTTAATGAGGAGGTGGGGATAGATGGGATTATCCTCACCAAGGCGGATGTAGATAGGAAAGGTGGGGCGGTAATATCCGTGAGCTATGTGACCAAAAAACCCGTACTCTACCTCGGGGTGGGGCAGGATTACAAGGACTTGAAGCCCTTCAGGAAGGAAAAGATAATAGAGATGCTCTGCGGAAAGGATTAAAATACACCTTACTAACTCTAAACATGCTCGAGGGATTAAGGGAGAGTTTGAGGAAGGTCATAAGAGCCATACACGTAGATGAGAGCCTGTTGGAGGAGGTCATAAGGGACATCCAAAGGGAGTTGATAAAGGGAGATGTGGACGTCAAGCTCGTCTTCGAGCTCTCGGAGCGGATAAGGAAAAGGGTGAAGGAGGAGAGGGCCCTGAGTAAGAGGGAGTTGTTGATAAGGGCCATCTACGAGGAGCTCGTCTCCCTCCTCGGGGAGGGGAGGAAGATAGAGATCAAGGAAAAGCCCACCAAGATCTTGTTAGTCGGATTGTTCGGTTCGGGGAAGACCACGACATGCGCCAAGCTCGCCCATTACTACAAGAAGAGGGGGTATAAGGTATTGATGCTCGCCCTGGACAAGTTCAGGCCCGCGGCAGAGGAGCAGTTGAGACAGCTTGGGGAGAAGATAAAGGTGAAAGTATCTGGAGAGATAAAAGACTTGGAAAAGTACGACGTGGTCATTGCGGATTCCGCTGGGAGGGATGCCTTGGACAAAAATTTGATCAAGGAGATCAAACGGATAAAAACCAAGCTGAAACCTCAAGAGATCTTGTTGATCCTGAGCGCGGACATAGGTCAGAACGCTGGGGTCCAGGCGGAGAAGTTCCACGAGGCCCTCGGGATAACCGGGGTGATAGTGACCAAGATGGACGGGACCGCCAAGGGAGGAGGTGCCTTGACCGCCTGCGCGAAGACCGGGAGCCACGTCGTGTTCTTGGGAACTGGGGAGAAAGTAGAGGACCTGGAAGTTTTCGAACCTAAACGTTTCGTCTCTAGATTGTTGGGAATGGGGGATCTAGAAAGCATTTTGGAGAAGGCAAGGGAGGTGATGGATGAAAAGAAGGCTGAGAAGGTCGCCAAGAAGATGCTCTCAGGGGAGATGAACCTATTAGATTTATATGAACAGTTGGAGAATCTGAGCAAGATGGGCCCCCTGAACAAGCTCGTGGAACTCATACCTGGATTGAGCCTGGCGAAGATCCCGAAGGTGGAGGAGGACAAGATAAAGAGGTTCAAGCACATAATGGACTCCATGACGAAGGAGGAGTTGGAACACCCGGAGATCTTGAATTCTTCGAGGATAAGGAGGATCGCGAGGGGGTCCGGGACGTCGGAGTCCGAGGTCAGGGAGTTGATCAAGCAGTATAACTTAATGAAGCGGATGATGAAAGGATTCAGGGGGAGGAAGATGGAAAAGCTCCTGAGGAGGTTGGGAATGTGAAGTGCACCCTTTGTAAGAGGAAGATAGAAATTTCCTTCTTGAACAAGATCAAGGGGACCTATGTCAAGGTGAAGGGGAAGCTCGTCCCCGTTTGTTCTGACTGCCAGAAGAGATATGGGGATGAATTGAAGAACGTTCTTAAGGTGTGACTTTCCCCACTCCCTCGACCGAAAATAAATTTAAATACTCCTATCTATGGGATTTTAGAATGGTGAAGCGGGCGAAGGGTCCTAGGCAGAAGACCCGAAAGAAGCTCAGGAAGCCCCCAAGGAGCAGGGGAAAGATAAGCGTGACTAGGTTCCTTCAAGAATTCAAGGAGGGGGAAAAGGTCTTGATAGACCCTGAACCTTCCTTCCAGAAGAACCTTCCTTTCAGGAGGTTCATAGGAAAAGTGGGGACTATAGTGGGGAAGAGGGGGAGGGCATACATAGTGGAGTTCAAGGACGGAAGGAAAGTGAAGAACCTCATCTGCCTTCCCGTCCACTTGAGGAGGTTGTGAGATGTTTGACTACGAGATCTTAGAAAGCAAGCCTGTGCCCATGGCAGTAGTTAAGGAACTTTTGAAAAAAAAGAAGGGGGAAGAGATGAGCTTCGAGGAAAAACAAGCCATCGAGCACTTGAAGGTTTTGACGAAATTGAGCGCCAAGGAGGCCGAGAAGTTGGAGGAGGAGCTGAAGAAACTGGAGATGAGGAAGTTGAAGGATGAGAACATCGTGAAGATAATAGACATACTTCCCACCACCATGGAAGAGCTCAAGCTCGTTCTATCGGACGCGAAGGTGCCATTTAACAAGGAGGAGCTAGAGAAGATATTCGAAGTGGTTAAACGCTTCGCGAAGGGATGAGTATGGAAAGGAAAAAGGAAGAGTATGCGGTAGTACTGGATTTCCTACCTCACGGTTATCCTTTCGAGGGGGAGAGGACGCCGATAGTGCAGTTGATAGGGGAGAAATACCTCACCCTGCTCGAAGCCTCTCCAAAGGAAGGCGTTTATTTGAACCCCAGGGAGAAGGTGTACATAGGGGCAGGGAAGAGAGACAAAATACATCACATAAGAGGCAAGCTGGAATATAACGAGCTCACTAGCACCGCCAAGATGGTGTTAGAGGAGTTCGTGAAGAACGTGGTGAAGGAGAGGGAGAAGGAGTTCGTGGAATTCTTCAACCGCGCGAGACCCATAACCATGAGGCTTCATCAACTAGAATTGCTTCCAGGGATAGGTAAGAAACACATGTGGAAGATCTTGGAGGAAAGGGAAGAGAAACCATTCGAGAGCTTCGAGGACTTGAAGAAGAGAGTGGAGTTCATCCCGGACCCTGAAAAGATGGTCATGAAGAGGATCATGATGGAGCTCGAAGGGGCCGACAGGTACAAGTTGTTCGTTGGTTGAGATGTGGGAGAGGCTCTTCCTCAGGACGGAAGGGGTGGACGAGAAAAAATCAGCGTGTCTGGCTGGTGTTCTCTCCGTCCTCTTCTTCTTCCTATCCGTCTTCCTCCCTTCCACCACTTCTTACGTTCTCAAGCTCGGATCCATCCTCTACGCAACTTACGCCCTTTATTTCTTAAAGGAAATTTCTGGTGAAAAGTCATCGAGGGCTATCTTGTTGCTCGCTAGCGTGATGGCTTTGGTGTTGATTTCCTTTTTGTGGAAGGAAGAAGTGGAGGGGGGGTGGTTCCCTGCCCTTCTCTCCCTCTTTGTCATCTACCTACCAGTGATCTTCTGGGAGGAGCTCCTCGAGCTGTTCGGGAGGAAGTTGGGAGTCTTGCTCCTCCTTTTCCTCTTCTTGCCAGGGTTTTCCCAAAATGAAACGAATCAGAGTAAGATAGAGCATATAAAGGGGACATTAGATCTCATCCAAGAGCTCCTGTCAGTGGTAGAACAGGTCCTCTCCGCATTTTCAGGCCTCAAGGAGGCGATAAGAAGCGTCCTGGGCCTATCTCCCGAATACGCTACTGTCGTCAACATCATCTTAATCCTCTCCATCATCTACCTTTTCATGAAGGCGCTTAAGTGGTTCGTGAAATGGGCGATAATCATCGTGATCATGTGGGTCATCCTACAACTTCTAGGGTTCCTCTAAACAGGGTTCGAAATGGAGATGGAAAAGCCCCCATCCTTGCTGACCGAAACTAACATGTCAGTCCCAGACACGTAGCTTCCCGAGAGGGATACTTCGCTCGGGATGGAGCTCTCCAAACACTCTTCGGATGGATATTTCTCTGGGGTGAGGCAGAGTTCCCTCCCAACGAAGTTTATCCTGTAAAGGGAACCTAAAAGGTCATCAGGCATGCTTATGTAATAACTCATGTTGACGGCACTTATCCCTTTAGTTGAAGTGTAAGCCTCCATCAAGTTCAGATCCACGTAAAGTAGGAGGTTCTCTATTTCTCTCGAGAGCACGTAATCCCTCACAGCAGGGACTAATAGAGTGGACATCAGGGTCGCCAGGCCTATCACCATAGAAACTCCGATGGCAAAAGCGATTATCTCCTTCAGAACCACGTATTGACCTTTCATTGCATTACACTCAACAAGTCTAGCATGGTCTCTAGTTTCTCCCTCTTACTCTCCAACCTTTGCTTCACTTCTTTATAAGTTTCCTCACTTACCTCTCCCTTAGAAAGCCTCCTGTCCAAATTGCTTATCTCCTTCTCCACCTCTTGAAGGGCGGAAAGTATGCGCTCTTGGGGCGAAACTCCCCTCTTCACTTTTATTACTGGGGAGACTCTCTTCTTCACGTATTTCGAAGCTAGTTCGTTATAGAACTCGTTTATGTCTTCTTCTAATATCCTGAAGCTCTCCTTGCTCCTGTCCTTCGCATCACTTGCTATGATGACCCTCAGATCCGACTTCTCCGAGCTTACGTCATAGATGCCGGCCAACTTCACCCAGACTTCTAATACTAAAGTCTTCTTTATCATGTAAACGAAAAGAGAGAACAAAAGGAAGAATATGGAGAGGTAAAGAACTTGATAATTTGGGACGTTTCCGGGGAGAAGGTAATACACCAACAACCCTATTCCTATCAAGGAAAGGAGCTTCCAGAGGAGCCCATATTTGGGCCCTTTCTTCACTTTTTTCACGCCCTTGATCACGCTCTTCACGGGTTTCAACCTACCTCCTGTAAAGATGCCCTCGAGCTCCACGTCCTCAAACTTCGTGAACTTGTTGAGGATGGGATAAAATCCCAACTCCTGAAGTATTTCCGAACTGAATGTCCTCACTTCTTCAGGATCAGCTGCTCTTATGTTCAGGTCGTAGAACATGTACTTGTTCTTGAGTTTATCTGTCTTGAACTCGTTCTCCAGCTTTTCCACCCTTGACTTGAAAAACATGTTTTTACTTACTCCGAGATGCTTATAAAATTTTTCACTGGGTAAAGAATTTAACTCAAAAGAGACCTTTTAAATCATGCGGAAGGAGTACAAGCTCAAGATCTCCTTGCTGAGGAGGAAGAAGACAAGGAAGCTCATCATCTTGTTAATCTTCTTGCTGATAGCTGGGATCCTGTACAACATCCCAGTGAGTTGTGAGACCGTGGAGAACATCGTGATAGAAGGGAAGGGAAGCTTCAAAATATGTCAAAACATCTATGGACATAGGATCGACAAGGTGGAGTTCGTTTGATCTATGACTT
>QMVD01000037.1 GCA_003660925.1 Nanobdellota archaeon | reverse complement strand
TAACCTCAGCAAGGGTTCAAGGGCCTTGGGCGTCCGACGGCGGAAGTCCGGTCCACCCCCGGCGTTTTCTCTACCAAAAAACAATAATCCTGGCGTAAGAATTCTTAAATAATCTCGGGTCTTAGTACTAGCTGAGGGAGAGTGTTGAAGAAGAAAGTGCTCTTGAAGCTATCTTCAGCGCCTGTCCCTCCAGTCCTCCTGAAAGAACTCCACACCTACTTGAGGGAACTAGATCTCCCCTATGTGCTCCTGACGAGGGAAAAGATAAAATATGCCCTGACGAATGTGGTTAAGAAAGGAAGGGCTAAAGAATTGCTGGAAGAGCTCTTAAACAAGTACGAAGGGGGTGAAATTGACCCAGAACTCGAGTTCGCTGCCAGGAGCAGGTTGTGTAAGGTCCTCACGAATTTGCTTAGGAGGAGCGTGGAAGGGGCAGAGGAGGCATACAAATGTTCTGGAGGGGGTAATGATATGGAGACCCTCCACATCATCCTATCTTCCGTGGATGAGCTGAAGCCGCACACCGAATATTTTGATCCCCGTGTCGGGAAGTTCGAGGAGAAAGAGCCCTTTTCTTGGAAGGTCTCCAACTTGGAGGAGGCCTTGAGACAATACGAGAAGTGGGAGGAAGAGGGAAGGACATATCTCTGGTACGATCTGATAAAGAGAAATGTGAGGATGAAGAGGAGGGTGAGGGAGGTAGAGACCACCCTCTGGAGCTGAAACATTTAAAAGCCATTTTCCATCTCTTCTCATGGGCGCGAAGGTGTGGGAAGAGTTACACCAAAGGTATAGGTACGAAATTAGAGGGGAATATTTCTACCCTAAGGTGCTAAAGGAGTTCAGGGACGGGGAAAGGGTGTGCGATGTGGGTTGTGGGGATATGTTCTACTTAGAGGACTTGAAGAAGGACCTCTTCTTCGTAGGAGTGGACCTCTCCCTCCCCGCCCTCAGGAACGCGAAAGAGACTATCAAAGAACTCCGAGAGAGGAGAAAGAACGTGATAGGGACTACACGCTCCCCTGAGACCATTAAGAAGGCTAGGAGGGAAAAAAAGGTGGAACTCGTCCTAGCCGATGCTAGAAAACTCCCCTTTCGAGACAAGATTATGCCCATCATCTCCTCAGAAACATTCCAATATTTAGTGAATGGTCTAGAGGACGCCTTGTCGGAGTGTAAGAGGGTAGGGAAAAATAGTGTCATTTTCTCCTTGCCAGCCTATCCAGGTCACGTGATCAAGGGAGCGAGCCTAGAGGAGAAGGACGGAAAGATCATCTTTCAATACGGAGTGACTCCCCCTAAAAGGGTGTTCGGAAAAGGAGAACTGGAGAAGCTACTTGAGAGGTGCTTTAACGGGTTAAAGAAAGAGGTAGAGGGCATCGTCCTCGGGGAACTTATGGATCTCCCTCCCTTGAATCCTTGGCCCGGATATCTTCCCGAACCGGAGTCTGAGGCGATCTTCATCGTGAAGGTGAGGTTAAAGTGAAGATATACTGCACCATATGTTGTAAGGAGAAAAGGAGGGATGAAGGGCTCCTTCCAGCCATCGAGAGATACATCAGCAAGAGGATAAGGCGCGTTTACGAGTTGAGCAAGAGGGATGGGGTGGGTTTCAGGATACTTTCAGGGAAATTTGGTCTCCTGAGGCCAGAGGATCGGATCCCATGGTACGACCAGAAACTACTTCCTCCCATGGTGGACGACATGATAGAGGTGGTGAAAAGACAACTAAAGTCTCAAGGCATAACTCATGTCGTCTTCTTCGCCAAAGACAAGGAGAAGTTCAAGGGGTGGAGACCATATCATAAAGTCCTAGAAAAGGCCTGTTCTGAGTCCGGGGTAAAACTAGAAGTGATAGAGCTCTGATCACCTCACGACATCATATTGGATCTCCTTCCCGACTAATCGGGCCAAATAATAGCCAAAGGGCCACATCCAGAGGGACCTAAGCAGTCCGTTGGCCTTTGCTCTCCTAGCAGAGGTGAAGACCTTCACGTCCCTGAGTTGAGCCAACTTTCCTTCCACCTTCCTTAGCTTGAACGAGAAGTTGACATCCTCGCATGGCCAGATATCTTCATTATAGCCTCCCACCTTAAAGAAGACCTCTCTCCGAATAATGGTACAGATCCCGGGGAGGATGCCCACCTTCAGCCTTAATAGCAATCTGTTCAGGTTGTTCACTACTCTCCCCCCGAGCCAGTACTTTTCGTCATCCAGGAGCACGTAACAGGTTGCCCCTATGACCCTCTCGTCTTTGAAGAGCTCAAAGCACTTAGAGAGGAGGTTGTTCGGTACCACAGTATCGGCATCGATGAACACTAGGATCTTCCCCCTAGAAACCTTCGCTCCAGCGTTCCTTCCAGCCCCTGCCCCTCTCTTCCTCGTGAGGACTATCTTGTCAGCGTATTTCTTAGCTATATCCAGCGTTTTGTCTTGGCTGTAACCGTCACTGACAATGATCTCGTATCTCCCGTCGAAATCCTGTCTCCTCAAAGAGGACAAACACTTCTCTATGTATCTCTCCTCATTTAACGTGGGGACTACTACGGATATGTGGGGGCTCTTCACTTTTCTTATTGAAATGATTTTCATCTCTACCACACGAACGCCAGGGTGACCCCTAAGAGGAGGAACAAGAGGGAACCCAAAACCGCCCAGAACTTGTTATAACTCTGTATCCTTTCCCCCTCCACTTTTACCTCTTTCAGCTCCACCCTAGCATACATCCCCCTTAAGAACCACCCTCTCAGCTCGCATTTCCTTCCTACCAAGTTATCTAACTTGAAAAAGGCGAATATTAAGTTGCTGAACAAGGGGAGGAAGCCCTCATAGTTGAGAGTTATCAGCCCTGTCTCATCCGCGAACAGCATGTCCTCTGAAAAGATTAAGCCCGGAACCCCTCTCCCCACGATCTTTCCTTCCAGCGTGATGGGTTTTCCCCTCACAGGGGAAGCGTATACGTCCCTTAGTTGTTCTAAGACATCGCTCTTCTCGAACTCCCCTTCGGGATACCTATAAAAGGCCTTTAAGAGGCCAGAGAGTCCCAACGCGAGAAAGATAGAGGCAAAGACATGTGAGAGTGAGAGAAAGCCCAGCGAGAGGTAGAAGGAAATGAGAAAGAGGGGAAAGAAGAGCAGGAAGGAAAAATTCACGAGGACGTCCAACAAGAAGTTCCCATAGAGCTTGCTCCTGTCTATCTTAAACCTTTTCAACTCTTTCGGGTCGAAGATAGGGTGTTTTGATCTCTCTAAGAGTTTAATCACTCTCTTTCCCGTTAGGGGATGGGTAGAACTCAATTCCAAGAGGAAGGCCCAAGGACTATGTAGGTCATAGAGGAAGACCCTCTTCAACACGTTCCAGTCCTTCAGCTTTTTTGCCTGGTAATAGGCCATTCCCACGCCCTTGGCAGCCTTGAAGTCCAGGATTCCCATGCTCCTCGTCGCCCTCAGTAACCTTGAACTCCTCTTGTCCTCTGGCCTCGCGATGACCCCATAAGCTATTTTTATAAGGGCTGTAGCCAAGTAGTTTCCGTCCAGTTGTCTCGAGGAGAATTCGTCCGCGTAATACTCCCTTAACCTGCTCAGGTAAAGGAGGACGTAGGAGCCCAGCATGTAAAAGATGTAAGAGATGACCCCGATGATGAAGAGCACGTCCTTTCTTTCCTCTTTCCCCCTCCTCTCCATGCGAGTGAAGATCACGTAGAACTCGTAGAGGAGTTGGAGGATGGTGTTGGCCATACTCATGATGATGAAATCTCTGTTGTGTATGTGTCCCAACTCGTGGGCCACTACAGCCTTCCTTTCCTCCTCATTTAAGTAGGTAAAGATCCCCCTAGTTAAGATGACCCTGGCATTAAAGGCAGCACTCCCATAAGTGAACGCCTGAGGATTATCATCGTCTATGAAACCAAACCTGGGAGGCTTCATCTTGTGCTTCTCGCAGACCCCTTTCACGAACTTAGCGAGTTCCTCGTCCAGCTCTTCCAGCCTCACCCACCTCATCCGATAGAACATGCTCAGGACAATGTCTTGAACATAGGGGCCAAGCAACCACGTCAGGAAGTTTATCACAAGTACGAAGGCCAAGAGGAAGTACACATCGATTATTCCAACGAAATAAGATATGCCAGCGAGGATGGAAAGCAAGAAGGCGAACAGGAGGCCCAAGGTGAACATGCTGGCCAGGGCAAGTCGCATGTGTCTTTCTCTTCCTCTCACTTATTTAAAAGTTATGAAGTTGATGATCTCCCCTATGAATTGAGATTGGTGAAGGGGGTCCACGACCACGTGCCCGGCCCCAGGCACCTCCACGTATCTCTTCGGCCCTCTTGACGCTTCGTACGTCTTCTTTGAGTCCTGAACATTTGAGGGGTCATCTCCCCCACCTTGGATGATGAGAATGGGACACTTCACCCTTCTCACCTCTGGGATGTACGTGCCGGGATTAAGTAGGATTAACTTCACTACTCTCTTGCTCCAGGCGAGCACGGACACTACCGCCCCAAGACTTAACCCTATTAAAATAAGCCTCTTCTTCCCCACGAATTTCATCGCCCTCCTTAACTCTTTCACCTCCTTCTCGATCCCATCGAAGTGTCCCTCGCTCTCCCCGTGCCCCGAGAAGTCGAAGCGAAGGACCAGAAAACCCCTTTCGCACAACCTCCTGGCTAAGTTCACGAAAAAGCCATGTTCGTCCTTGTTCCCCGTGTATCCGTGGACGAGAATTATCCCTTCTCCCTCTTCCTTCTCCGGAACGTGAAGTACCCCAACCAACTTCTCCCCCTTCTCGTTCCTGAATTCAACCCTTTTCTCCACTCAACATCTCCTTCATCCTTCTGGCATTGTTTAGCATGTCGTGGTCGTTATTGAAGAAGACGTAAACCTTTTTTGGTTTCAAGCCCCTTATCCTCTTGATGACTTCTCTCAACTCTTCGTCCGAGTAGTTATGAGAGTACCACACACTTCTCCCATGCATGCGGAGATAGATCCTCCCCCTAGAAGAAGTTATGAACCTTTCCTCTGGCGAGTCCACACTGACGAAGGTTCCTATTTCGTTCACCCTTTCCACCCATTTATCTTGGAACCATTCCTTGTTCCTGAACTCTATGGCAAACCTCTCCTCTTTGCTTCTCTGCACGAAACTCTCTATCCTCCTCCAAAGGGTTGGCTTAACGGAAGGAGGAAGCTGAAGGAGGAAAAAGTCTATTTTGGAATTTAAGGGTTCAAACAACTGGCTGAACCTCTTCCAAAGCCTGAAGGCTTCCTGATTGAGCTTGTGAACATGGGTTATCAGCCTCGAGACCTTTATCGCCCACCTCAACTTTCCTTTCTTCGCCCATCCCTTTACCTGATTCGGGTAGGGGAACCTGTAAAAACTCGCGTTCAGTTCGACCGCGTTTAACCCAGAGTTCTCCACGTACCAATCGAGGCTCATCCCCTCGTTCCAACTGTAATACCAACCAGACGTCCCCACAAAGCACTTCATGTGGAGATGATCGCCTCCAGCTTTAAGTGTCTTGGAAGCTTAACTCTCTGAGGTTCTGGAAGCGTTGACATCACCTTCACTCTGACCCCTTCTTTCAATCTCGCTATGTCACTTACCCTATCATACTCGACGAACTCCAGTTTCCTCTCTAAGAGGCTCCTCACTCCCCTAGTAACAAAAGAGCCTCTCAGATTAGGGAAAACCTCGTCGAACACGTATCTGAATTTCCCTGTGTGCAATTCCTTTCCCCTCAAGAGCACCTCCAAGGCCGAGAGGAAAGCAACCGTCTGGATGTAGTGAGCGTTTCGGGACCACGGGTTCCTCCCCTTCCTCCTGGAGAAGCCATACCTCCTGGCTTGCCTGTATCCCCTGCCAAAGGGGAAAGTGGGCGAGGCGATTTCCACCCATATCTTTTCCTCCGGGTCCCCAAAAATTTTGATCTCCACATTTCCACTCTTAAACTTGCTCGCCAAGTTGTTCACGATCTCATAAAGGAGCACGTAGGAATCTTCCACACTCACCTCTCCCAACTTTTCCCTGTATTTTTTGAGTAGATTCCTGTACATCTTCTCGTGATTCGGCCTGTAGCTCCTCATTGATGGAGAAAAGAGATTAAGTTTTAAAAACCTTCACAAGGAGGACAAGTCGATGTAGTACTTTCCATCCCTTATCTTGTATATCACAGGCCTTTCTCCAGAGAAGAGCTTAGTGAGGTCTATTAGGTATTTTCCGGGCTTCTCCACCCTTATGGTCTCTATGTCTAAGATTATGGGCACTTCTTCGGTCTCCTTCAACCCTATTATGCTCTTTATGTCTCTCTCTACCTGCTTCGCTTCCTCCTTCGTCATCCTTGGAACTTGCTTCCTCCACTTCTCCAAGTTCCCCTCCCTAACATAGTAGAAGAAGTGACTCCCACAAGGGCAACCTTCCAACAACTCCTTGGCACCGTCCGGATATTCCCTCCCGCATCTCACGCATATGTGGGGCATAACATCACTTCGTCCAGAGGGAGATGTTCCCGGGATTCTTCTTTATCTTCTTGACTATGGTGGCTGGCCCTATCACGGTTATCCCTCTCTTCCTCCCCATCAGGGCATCTAATGCCTTGCTCCTCAACTTCTCCATCAAATTCTTGTAACCTCCCTTCAACTCCTCTGCGGTCAGGGATTCTATCTCTATCCCCCTGAATATCCTGGAGATGTTCTCCATGGTTTTCTTTATCAGCTCCATTTCCTCCTCTGGCTTCAGGATTCCTTCTATGATAATGATCTCGTCCTTCTTGCTCTTTTCTATGATCATGTCCACTTTATCCTCCAGCTTCATCTCGTTAAACTTCTCCAAGGGGATGAAGGTTATGGATATCACTTCACCACCTCAAACATGGCCTTGTAAAGTTTATCCATATTAATGTTCTTCTTGGCGGATATCCCCACCACTTTATATTGAGGAAAAGCCTTCCTTATCCTCTCCACGTCCGCCCTTTTCCTG
>QMVD01000036.1 GCA_003660925.1 Nanobdellota archaeon | reverse complement strand
TCCCTCTCCCTGCTTATAGACACGAGATAACCGAAACCGCCCATGAAGTCGGAAAGCGTGTTTTTGTACAAAGACATGAGAGAATCCTTGCTTTCTTCTCCACCGACTTCCACCGCCAAGTTTCTGAGTTTGGAATCGTAATCCATCACTTTTTCTGAACCACCTGGATGAGGATACAAGGTCAACCAATATTCTTTGCTTCCAATCATGGTCGTCGAATCCCAAGCGTTCAGGTAAGCGTAAGTCGTGGAGAGGTCAAAGCTCTCAAAATAGCTATCATTCTTCAGGATGGCAAGCCCATACTCTCCATAATTATATTCTATCCAACCGTTCTCCGTGTAGATGGGACTCCCGCTCAACTGAACTAGGTGCCCATAAGTGTGCTCTTGACTTGGATTACAGTATATAGTCTCCGCCACGCTCCCCACTTCTCTTATCTCTACCCTCTCAGGATAGAAATAAACGTATTGAGTGAAGCTTTCCCTCGTGGATATCCCGTGGTTTCCCCTTATCCTGACCACGAGCAACACGGGCCCGGAGTAGAGGATGTCTATTAATGGATTGGAGTTGTATTGTTCGTAGCTCGTGCCATTACACCTGTAGAGGGATTCCACCTTAGTTATCATGTCCTGTTCCCCAAGCATTTGAATGAGAGTTATGGCTCCTCCCTGGGTCTTGTCTATGACAACCTTGTAACCTATCCCTCTAACTTCTATCTGCTGACTAGTGTTAGTGTAATAAATGAGAGGTCCAGGTTCCATCTCCTCCCAACTCTCTCCTAAAAGGTTGTAGTAAAGTTGGAGCTCCTGAGATTCACAACCAAGGTAAGAGGGAAAGACGACATATCCTATCTTTTCCTCTAGGTTCTCCCAAAGGACCTGATCGCTCAACACCTCATACCCCCTCGTCACGATCACGGAGCCGCTGTCCACATCGTTTGGGAAGTCCACTAAGGTCTTGACGGAAACAACATAAGGGTCACACCCGTAACTCGTTAATTTTATCGTCCTCCTGTGTTCCCTAGGATATGGCCAACTCGCATAGAGGTCCAAAACGGTGTTCTTTATGGACTTTAAGAAGTATCCCACCTCACTTTTCTCTACCTCCTTCACCTCTTTTGGGATGCTTAAGGTATTCACCACGCTAACTATACCTATCACCATGATGATCGCCGCCACTATGAAGAACTGTCCCTTCATGGATACCACGTGTAGACATCTATCCTAAATACCCCTTTGCCCGTTGGGACGAACCTGCTTGAGACCTCCACTTCTTTTGGCATTTCCTTGAAGAGGGGTTCCTTTCCCCCCTTCAACTCGTTTTCCCACACCGTGAGCTCTACACCGCTCATGTTTATCTGCCCCCTATCAATCTGAGGGTAGCTTCCACCCTCAGAGTTCACCCCATATTCCATGTACAATGTCTTCTCCTCATTTTTAGTCAAGCTCACTTCAAACAGTACGTCAGCTCTGGGCGCCTCCTCCCACAAGCCCACGTCATAATCCACGGAGATAGGGGAAGCCAAGTTGGCATAAGTGGAACTCCAGAGCGTTTCATTTGTCGCGTAGTAGAGATAGGCCCCCGCCTTCTCGTACCCTACGAGAGATGGGAGGAGAGTAGTTACGTTTACGACCCTATCTGTCTGGTTTCCGCTCCACTCCACTTTCACGTCCACCGGCGTCCCCTTGTAGTAAAACACGAAGGAGTCGTCGGAGATAGGATCATCGGCGTGGATGGAAATGTTTTTTATCTCCACGGTTATGTTGGAAAGGGAGCTCCCATTCCCGTGTATGGTTATTGGGACCCTGTACCACACCCAGTTGGCCCTGGTCTTGAGCGTATAACTCCCGTCCAATACTTTGATGGAGTAGGGGTTAGTCCCTTCCGGGAAATTATAAGTGAAGTAGAGCACCTTCGTCACGTTCGCCCCACTCAACTCCTCCACTTCTATTCTGGTCCACTTCCTCAACTCGATCTTCATCCTCACGCCTTGGGGCAAGGTGTAGTAGAGCAGGGATTCCACACCCCTGAAGTCATAGCTTTCCAAGTAATCACCGAGGATCCCCATGTCTATGAGGGAGTCCAGGAGCATGTCAATTCCTTTCCTCTGGGCCTCGAAAGAGCTGAATCCAGAGACAGCATTCGTCGCCCAAGATAGAACTCCTACTGCTATGAGCATGGCTATCACGGATTCCAACGTCCTCATAAATCCTTTTGACCTCACCACCAAACCTTCACCTCAAACGTGGCTAAGGATTCCTCCCCTCCGCTTACCAGCTTAGTGTAACCTGACATGGAGGCACTGTACCCCCCTATGTCCTCCCCACAATAAATGGTGGCGTTCCTGTCGCCTATGTAAGTGAGATCAGGTATCTGGAAGAGGGTCACGAAACCCGGGGACTGGAAATCGAAGCGAACTTCATCGTAATCGTTTTCCCCCCCAAACTTCACTTGGAAGACGTCGTTTCCGAATTCGTCCTTCATAAAAGTCATGACATCTGAACTTTCATTCGCAACGAACGTCCAAGTGGCTGCCATCTCTTCCGGAAAGACGAGCCCCACTGCGGTGCTCATGTTGTTTATCATGAGTATGAGTTCATTTCCCTTTCTCCTTATGATCAAGCCCGTTTCGTTCACGTACTCGCCATCCCATTGAGAGGCATCTATCATCAAAGTCTTGACCTTCATCCAAACTTTCCTCGCCCCACTCACATTACACAGATAGGTGATGTTTCCATAATATACGCCTCCTTCAAGGGATCTCATCACCCTTTCCATCAACATGTTCTCCTTGCTTCTCTCCATGGCATTAGAGAAGGGATCCACTAATCCCAGGGAAAATTCGACGGTGAAAGCGAAGAAGAAGATGAATAACAAGTAAGCTATTAACATGTCCACGTTTATCTGGCTACGAGACCATGACCTGTTTGACCACAGTCTTCTCGTATCCATTGTAAGTACAATGGATAGTCATGTCATATATACCTTTCTCCCCTGGGGCGGTGAGCTCCGCGCTGAACTCCCCGTTGTCCTGCGTCTTTAAGGAGAGCGTTTTCCCTCCAAGGTTTATCTCCACATCAGCGTTCGCTGCCGGTGTCCCCTCGAACTTCACGACACCGAAGAGACTCATCTCCTCTCCAGGACCGTATTGCTCCTTTGGCAAGGATATGCTTATTTCAAACTTCACTGGGAAGATGAAGATGACGTAAGCTAGTAGGCTCACTGGAAGCATGACAGCCATGTGCTTGAACCCTGCCAATAAATTGCCCTCCATGGTTTGCCCAGCCACTAGCGCATTAGAAAAGGACTGGATGGTCAGCGTTAAGAAGAAAAGCGTCTTGAAGTATTCGTAAGATGGAGGGGTTCCGAAGCTTATGAGCCCCTCCTCCGTTGGCCTAGCGCTTATCATGGGTATGAGGACATTATACATGGCCACCATGATCCCGAGGAACACGAAGTGAATGACGTAAACTATGAAGACCTGTTGCTTCAAGGAAGATTCCCTGTCCTTCTCCACCTCTTGAAGCTCTGAGGTCGCATCAGCTATGGACTTCATGGTCGTGGCCACATCTCCTCCTGAATAATAGGACTGGAGGACTATGGAGAGTCCTCTTTTTATGTAAGGCGTGTGCCTCAACTTGCTCATGAAGCTCCTCAAGGCTTCCGGGAAGGGGATACCCCAGCTTATCATGTAACTCAACTTCTTCACGCTGTCCGTCAGGGGGCCGTAATTCACCTTAGAGGCATTCACGATCGCCTGAGGAATGGTCATTCCCGCCCTTATGGCCTCGGACACGTCCCTCAAGAAGTCAGGGAAGCGAGCCTCCATCTTCTTCGCTGCAGAGAACAGGAAATATTCGTGCATGAAGAAGGGGACGGAAACGGCTATAAGCAACCCCGTTATCATGTATATGATGCTCTCAAAGCTCAGGTTGAAGAGGATAGCGGAGAACACGATAACATTTATCCCAACCACAAAACCGATCAAGGCGATGTATTTGGCCTCCATATCACACCTCAGTTGGAGACATGGATTTGAGCATCACGATGTAAATCGCTGTGATCAATGGGAGCCCCACTAGGATGAGCAATAGCTGCAGGGTCTGAAGTTGCTGAGTGAATCCTCCTATCAGGGACATAATGGTCGTCAGGACGAGGATGAAAACGGATCCCACCACCACAGCGGTTATGTAGATCTCGAGGAAGAGGGAGAGCGTGTGAGTGAATTCTTCCAATCTCCTCTTATAAGCTTGGGCAAATCCCCTAGCCTTCTCGTCCAAGAACTTCTTCAGGTCCCCTCCCGAGGTTATGGTGCTCCTCATACCCCACAGGAGTTCCCTTAGCTTCTCGGAAGGGCACCTCTCCGCCGCGTGTTCCAAGGCATCTGTTATGTCCATCCCCAAGACTTCTATGTCTCTCACTATCATGTTGGCAACCTTGGAGATTTCCCCGAACTCGCCGAATTGAGCTAGGACCTTAAAGATGGTTTGAGGAGGCGCTCCTGTACCCGCTATGGTGGACATGTAAACGGTGGCGAAGTAAAGGATGTTCTCTATCTTTTTCCTCTTGGCGGCGTTCAGGTGGGAGGGATAAACGTGAAAAAAGAGCGTGAGAGCCCCCATCACGGGGATGGTCACCAAAAACGCTCCGACTAGGGAGATCAGGAAGTTGAAGAAGAGGGAAAGGATGAGGAAGACGGAGAGGAAAGAGATGGCCCCGACTATGGTCGCCGTTAGGAGGTAAATGCAGAAGTATTCTTCCACGGAGTATGGCAGGCCTGCCAGCTTGAGGACGTCCTTGAGGTCTGAGAACAAGTAAGAGTACCTCTTCGCGACCTTGTGGAACAGCTTATAAGCAATACCCGCATAGCTCATACCTCTCCTCCCATCATATCCTCCACTAGCTTCGGATTGGCATAATAGGCGGCGATCACTCTGGCGAATTTCCTGTAGTCCGAGAGGTTATTTTTCACCATCCACCTCAAGACTTTTGCCCTCCTGACGAGTTCATGCTTCAATTCGTCTATGCTCATTCCCATCCTTTCCCTTATCTTGTCCAACAAGATGCTCTTCAGGAGGACGAAGGTATCGGTTTGGGGGTCCCACCTGAAAGCGACGTTAGTTATCAAGTCCTTTAAGGCGTAGTCGTACCCTATGATCTCCACGACCTCACTCACCCTCCTTATGTAATGCCCTCTCCTTTTGGTGAGGATGAGAAAGACTATGATGTCCAAGTTCTCCAACATGGCCATGGGCAGGTTTATAGGTTTTGTCGTGAGCCTATCTATCACTGCTGGCAAGCTATCCGCGTGCAGGGTCCCCAATCCCGGGTGTCCCGTTGCCATGCCCTGGAACATGACGTAGGCCTCTGCCCCTCTGACCTCTCCGACGATCACATAGTCTGGCCTCTGCCTTAAGGCAGCCTTAAGGAGGTCGAACATGGAGACCTCTCCATATCCCTTCACCCCAAACCCAACCCTCGCCACTTCTGGTATCCAGTTGGGGTGAGGGAGCTGCAACTCAGGGGTGTCCTCTATGCTTATCACCTTCATCTCTGGCTTTATGAAGAGGCTCAAGGCGTTCAGGAAAGACGTCTTACCAGTAGCGGTTGCCCCAGCTATTAGGACGGATAACCCGTTCTCTATGCACAACCAGAGGTAGGCCATGAGCTCTGGGCTCGCGGTCCCGTAGTTTATTAGATCTACAGGGGTAAACGGATTCTCTGGGAACTTCCTTATGGTGAAGTTGCTCCCCCTCCTAGCTATGTCGGTTCCTAAGGTGGCCTGAACTCTGGAGCCATCTGGTAGGGCACCATCTAGGAGGGGCTGGGCGATGGTCAAAGTCCTCCCACACTTCTGGGCAAGCTTCAGGACGAAGGAATCCAACTCTTCCTTGGTCTTGAATACTATGTTCGTCCTCAGCTGACCGTAGAGGGGATTCCTGTGATAGATGAAGACTGGAATGTTCACACCATCGCAGGAGATGTCCTCTATGTTCTTGTCATGCATCAAAGGTTCTATCTTACCTAATCCTATGAAATCCCGATAGAGATAATATTGAAACTTTAACTTCTGCTTCTCCTCTAGCTTTATGCCCAACTCCTTCGAGATGCTGTTGAATTTTTCCATGAGGTACTTGTAGGCACTTTCGAGCTTCACCTTAGAGAAGTCTATATCCAGTTTCTCCCTCAACAGAACCTTTATCTCGCTCAGTTTCTCCAACTCCTCCCTGGTGAGGAGTGGCTCATGTACTATGTAGATCAGGGAATGGATTCTGGGTTCCCACCTGATGTTAGCCCACGCAGCAGTTATCTTCCTCCCCTTGTACTGAATGGTTATCAGGGGATACCTCTCATCTATGGACTGCAATTTTTCTAGGAGTTCTTCCTCCATCCTGAGGGGGGGCAACTCCTTCTCTACTATCTTAAGCGGAACAGCCTCGTACTTTTCCCTTAGTACGGATCTCCTCTCCACCACTTGGGGAGAAGGCGCTGTAGGGATAGGGACGGGGACAGGCTGAGCCTGAGCAGGAGGGGCTGAAGGTTGGGGTCGAGTGGTCTCAGGGGGAGGTGAGGGAGCCATGGCTGGACCAGTGCCTAACTTAATTTCGGTGACATTTGCCCTCACGGGTATGGTTCTGACCTCAGGGACCACCACAACTTTGGTGGCTTTTTCTTCTTCCTCCTTCCTCTTATTCTTAACGCTGGATATCCTAGCTCCGATTCTCTTATATATACGAAGGGGCATGATATATCCTTAAGTGATTTTTATATTTATTATTGATTCGGTCGTGGAGTATTCCCCGAGATAGGTGTTCTGTGCGCTCCTAGAAATTTGAATGGTGTGCCTCCCGGAGAGGGCGAGACACCCCTCACTACACGTTATGTTTATCCGATTGAGGTTCCCGGTTATAGGATCTTTCAAGGGCCTGAACATGAGCCAAAATTCTACCTTTTGTTTGTTCCCAACCTGGGCAGCCTTTGCCATTAAAACCCCCATCTCACTCTCTCCCAAGGTTCCGATCTTTTCCACTTCTCTCCCGAGCACGTTGATGTTGTAACCAGTGGAGTTTATATAGAGGAAGGTGAGATACGTTCCCTCCTTGTTTATGGTCCCCCCTTCAG
>QMVD01000035.1 GCA_003660925.1 Nanobdellota archaeon | reverse complement strand
TCCGTCGCCCTTTATCAGCGGTAGGAGGCTGACACCATCTATGTTTTCAGGAGTATCCATCCCAAGGACGTCCAGTATGGTGGGGAAGAGGTCGGTGAGGCTTACCCTCTCCTCAATCCTCTTAGGAGAGAACTCTTTTGGATAGTAAATGATGAGGGGAACGTGAACCACCTCTTGATACAGGGTCCACCCATGTCCGAAACCTCCATGATCATGAAATTCCTCGCCGTGATCCGAGGTTATGATAATGATCGTGTCATTCTTTATGCCAAGTTCATCGAGCTCATCAAATAATTCCTCGAGGTGGTGATCCAAATGGAAGATCTCAGTGTCATAAAGGCTAGCTATGAAATCAACATCTTCTTCCGAAACCTCTTCGTTTCTCTTCAAAGCGAAGATCTTCACGACATCTTTATAGCTCCTCGTATCGTTCGTGAACCTTTCCTTAAATTCCTTACCGAGGTTGTAAGGCATGTGGGTGTCGAAGTAGTTTATGAACATGAAAAAGGTCTGATCTTTGTTCTTCTCGAGCCATTTGAACACCCTTCTATTTATCTCCTCTGAAGACCTTTCCCCATCCGACCTGAAGATGAACTTGTCGATGTCAGGGAAGGCCACGTGAAAGATCCTTCCTATGTACAGTTTGTCAAATGTGTGCCAGTACTCGAAGAAGTCGAGCCTATCATCGTAGAACATGAAACCCTGCGCGATTCCATACTTCGCCTTGCAGAAGGGCCCTCCCACGAATCCCGCGGTCACGTATCCCTTCTCCCTCAATATTTCCGCTAGGAGCTTCTCCTCATGACGCAACAGTTGATGTCTCGCTGTAGCTCCGTGGTGATAAGGATACCTTCCCGTGAAGATGGATGCATGTGAGGGCAGCGTCCATGAGGACGTTGCTATGGCGTCCTCGAAGACGACCGCATCTTCAGCTATCCTATCGAGATTTGGTGTCGTGTTCAAGGGGTAACCATAGAGGGAAAGATGGTCGGCCCTCAACGTGTCCAAGGTTATCAAGATAACATTCGGGTAGTTTCTCACTTCCTCACTTGATTTCAAAGTAGGGATGTAATTCAAGAGGAAGATATCCATGAAGAAGGAGATGATGATGAAGGCGAATACGAAGAAGACGTAGTTCTCAAGTATCTTTTTCCTCTTGAGATAAGAGAGCAGGGAGAAGGCCTTAGAGGCTAATTCATCTCCTTTGAGCAAGAGGGAGAGGAAAACCGCTCCTGAAAACACGAAGACAAGTGAGCTCAACTTAAGGGCCAAGGGATCTCTGAAGGTCTTGAAGTGCAAGATGAAACTGTTCACTATGGACAAGCCATAGAAGCACAAGAGAAAGGCTATCGAGCTCGAAAAGTAGAACAGGCGCGCTCTCTTACGGTCAAACTTAAATTTCACAGCTCTCCTGACGAGCTCCATAAGAAGGCCCAGGGTGGTGAAGAGAGGCATCACGATCAAGATTGATGTGAACAGGCTCAAGTAGAGTTCAAACCATTCGAAGCTCCAGACGATGATCCTCGCCAAAAAGTCCACTGTTCCGAGGAACAAACCCACTAGAAAACCCGTGAACGTCGCTAATTTTAGGTGCTCCACCGCTCTCATTTCGAACACTGATTCAATATTGAGACAATTTTAATAAATTTTTACAAAAACTAGCCGACGTACTTGCCAGCACAGACGATTCCCTCAGGGCCGGTTATGACGAATCTTCCAAGGGACGGGACCTTCGTGAAATCTTCGATGACGATGGGTTCTTCCATTGAGATCCTCACTCTCGCGAGCATGGACTTTTCCACCACACCTCCCTTAGTCTTCGAGAGCTTCCTTGGGTCCATCTTCTCGAGGATCTCAGAGATCCTGCACTTCACTTGAGCGGTGCCACGGTGAAGCACGTAACCCTTCCCAGGGAAGAGTTCCGTGAAAGTAAAGATTTCCCCGATGATCTCCTCCTTCTTCTTAGGGAGGTAGGCATGAGCAAAAACTTCCCCCCTGGAAACCTTGCCCTTCATGCCGGACACCCTAAGCTCGACCACATCTCCTGAAGAAGCTTCCTCACAGGGTTCCCCACAGACACTCATCTCTTCCACTACCCCCCTCAGCCCGGACGGCTCGAACAACAGTTCATCTCCTCTCTTAAAAGAGCCGGACTCTACTCTCCCAACTATCTTATCATCAAAAGAATATTGAACGACGCCTAGGTTAGGTTCATTTCCCTTCTTTTTCGGCACTTCGAAGAACTCGTCCATGACCTCGACGAGGGTCTTCCCTTGCCAGTCCATGTGCCTACTCTTCTTGAATATGTTGTCCCCTTGGATGGCTGATATGGGAACGAAAACGAATTTTTTGACGCCTATCTCCTCCAACATTTCAGTGACTTCTTTCTTAATCCTTTCATACTCCTCTCTTTTCCACTTGACAGCGTCCATCTTATTCACCGCGATCAAAAACTGACCTATCCCGACGAATTTAGCCAGGAGCGCGTGTTCCCTCGTCTGATCTTCCACACCCTCTACCACGGAAACGACTAGTATCGCTCCCTCCGCCTTGGAAGCCCCTGTGAGCATGTTCCTGACGAACTCGTGATGTCCCGGGCAATCGATGAAGGTGTACTCTCTCTTATCCGTGCTGAACCACGTGTGCATTATGTCTATGGTCATGTGGCCCTCCCTTTCTTCTTGGAGGGTGTCTAATATGTGGGCATATTCGAACTTCCCGAAACTTTCCTCCACAGTTTTCCTTATCTCTTCTAACACCCTTTTCTTGATGGTTCCCGAATCGTAGAGAAGTCTTCCCAACAAAGTAGATTTCCCGTGGTCGATATGTCCTATCACCACTACGTTCATCTTCTCCTTCATTTACCCTCACATGTATCCTAAGCTCCTCAATTTCTGCATCATGTATGCCCTTTCCTTATCTTGTGCCCTCCCGCTCCTCTCGGGTATGTCAGTCTTCTTCAGCTCCTCAATTATCTCATCGACAGTCTTCGCGTTGGACTCGATGGGAACGGTGCACGGCTGGCAACCTAAGCTCCTGTATCTCTTCCCGTTCCTCGCGAAGTACAGGGGATTCACGGGAAGGTTCTCCTTCCTCACGTACCTCCACACATCTATTTCCGTCCACTCCAGCATGGGGTGGACCCTTACGTGTGTCTTGTCCTTTGACTGGGACAGGTAGATGTCCCACATCTCCGGCTCCTGCTCCTTGTATGCCCACCTGAAATTTTCATCCCTTGGGGAAAACACCCTCTCTTTTGCCCTTATCCCATGCTCGTCCCGCCTTATCGCCACGATGACGGCGTCGACTTTGTTCCTCAGTATGTATTGTTTCAAAGCTTCAGTCTTGAGTGCATTACAACAAACTAACTTTCCCTTGTGAGGCCCCATCCCCTTCCTTAAAGCCTCTTCATTTCTCACGACGTGCAAGTCAAAACCCCATTCCTTCGCGATCCTGTCCCTGAATTCGTACATCTCCGGAAACTTATAACTCGTGTCTATGTGAACTACAGGGAAGGGGATCTTCCCATCAAAAGCCTTCCTGCAAAGCGCGAGGGCAGTAGTTGAGTCCTTCCCTGTGCTCCAAAGAACGACGACATTCTTGAACTGCGCATATGCTTCTCTTATGATGTATATACTTTTCTTTTCCAGCTCCTTAAGGTCGTTCATTTTTTCATCCCCCCATTTCAGAGATAGCCCAAAGCCCTGAGCTTCTCCTCGATCCTTTCCCTGTTTTCCTTTCCCTTCCTGCTGATGTTGGCTTCTATCTCTCTTAGGACATAAGTGACGTAAGAGGAGACCGAGGAAAAGCCCGTATTTCTTAACCTCTTCT
Source organism: Nanobdellota archaeon (assembly GCA_003660925.1). Lineage (GTDB taxonomy): Archaea > Nanobdellota > Nanobdellia > B33-G15 > B33-G15 > B33-G15. Next base: position 3,316 of record QMVD01000035.1, on the reverse strand, counting down.
TAATCCTTTCGTACAAGGGTTTGGGTATGGATATCGTCGTATGCTTTCTCTTCATGGCTTTTTTCTTTGTCATAATTTTTAATGTCACAACATTAACATATTTAAACCTTTCCTCAGCTTAAATCAGGGCCTTCCCGTCCATATATCTCGGAATTTCCACATCAAAAAGCTTGAGTACGGTGGGAGCGATATCTATTATGTTCGGATTTTTCTCCTTAGTCTTGAAATTCGCGAATAGGACCCCTGGCACATGGCTTCTATCAACCAAGTGATCCCCCCTCCACTTACCCTTGTTATCGAAGATCACTTGGGGATCCAAGGCACCGACCGCACTTCTCCAAGACATCCTGTATCCAGGCGAGAAACCCAACACCAAGTCAGGAGCGAGATGGGAATACCTCCCCTCATAAATTTCCTCACCCTTGTAGACGTTCGTGAAGACGCGTCTACTCCCATCTTTGAGCTTCCTTAACTTTTTAGATATCTCCTCTATTAAGTCACATTTCTCCGCTTCATCGACAATGCCTTTCCCCTCTCTCCCTTTCAAGTTTACGTATAAACTTGTGAACCCCAAAGAGTACGCTTGCGTGTTCTCCCAATCCACGAATTCGAATAAGGTGCCCGAGGTATCACCTTTCAAACTCATGTAACCTTCCTCGACGAGCCACGAGTTCACATTGACCTGCCTCTCAAAATTGCTGAATCCATGATCGGAGAATATGATCAGTTTCACGTCATCATCCAACCTCGAGAGCACCTCTCCGATGAACCTGTCCTTCTCCACGTAATATTCCTCTATCTCCTTCGGGACCTCGAAGTTCCTGCTATCCAAGTCCATTTTTCTCCAAAATATGTGCTCTAATCTATCCCCCGCGTCGAAGACGAAAGCGTAGAGCCCATCCTCAAACCTTTCGAACTCGTAAAAGAACATCTTCCTCCTTTCCTCTTCGATTTGTTTGACTTGTTCGAGGAATACCCTCTCGCTCAACTTGTTCTCGGTGACGGCCTTGGTGTCCTCAGGCATTCCCAGGGTGTAAAACAGCCCAATTTCTCTGACGAGCTCCTTCCCATACTCTCTTGGATAAGTGATGTCCACCACTTGATTTTCAGGATCTATCTGTACTGAAGTCATGTACATCTTGAACGTCGGCCTAATGGATATGAGGTAGAACTTCATTATCCCGTACACGTGAGAGAAGGGCCTGAGTTTGAACTTCACCCTTATCATTTGGCTCCACTGCTTCGGTTTCAAGAAAAACTCCTGATTTTGGACGTTGATGACCGCCCCTCCTTCTTTTAACATAATCTTCATCGGAACCCTCACGTCCCTTATTTCACTACCTTTTCTTATCAACGGTCCTGAGATGTAGGTTTCTATCAAATTGTTCTTGATCGTGACCCGTATGATTTTTTCCTTCCCCTCCACATCCTCCCCCAAATCCTCGTCGGTGTAGTAAGAGTAACTGTTGAGCATCCCTTTTATGTCCACGACCCCTAAACCTGACAGCATCCTTCCTTTCACCTTCTCGGCGGGGAAGGTCACGGGCCACCTTATGACTGTCGTCTTGATGTCCTTCTCATTTAATATCCTCCAGAAAGGCACACCTTTCATCGCGCAAGAGAACTTCATTCCTACCAATCCATGTTTCTCCTCAGCGAGATTTAGTCTCGGGAGATATGTCTTTGGGTCCCTATTGATAAAGTCGAAGATCCCATATCTACCAGGATTTGACCCAGTTGATGCTGCACTCCACGCCACAGGGGTCTCTGGTGGGATCGTCGTCTCTAGGCGCCTGTAGGTCTCAAGACTTTTCAAGTTCGGGAGGTCTAACCTATCAACGATCCTCGGGTCCATCGCATCGATACCTATGACCAGGACTCTATCTTGCATGGGACCACCTTTATCTTTTCAACTTTTTAAGCGTCTTCTTGACAACCCTCTTTATGGGGTCCCAGAAGTGTTTGGCCAGGAATGCTGCTAAAGTTGAGAAGAAGGCAACCATTAGGGTCCACAGGGAACTCCCAAGGACTATGCCCGTCCCGGGGTCCACGTATGCCCTCGTTCCTCCTAACAGAAGAGGGACGAGACACATCGCGAAAGTCGACCTCTTCATCTTCAGAGTAGACTATCTTCCTTTTACTTATAAAATTAATTGCTCAAGTTACAGTCTGAAATTGCGATCCAACAGGGGAAAAATGACTACCGAAAAGTTAAAAAATAAATTTCTGCACGATAAATCATGGCCAAAGTTTTGTTTTATGATAAAGAGTTTTCGGTAGAGAATTTTCTGAGCCTCGCCCAGGGCTGTGTGCTCACCGCACATAGATTAACGGAGTTATATGAGAACAAAGACGTCGATAGCTTGATAATTCCGAGCAGAGGAGCATATCCCATCTTCAGGGGGGTCTTCGATGCCCTTAAGGGAAGCGAGTTAGAAGAAATATTGAGCGTGCCGAGCTTCATGAAAGTTGAGGGGAGCTCCGAAGAAGGGGAGTTCCCAGTCGTCCCTGTTCCCCTGACCGCTGATGTTTACATCCCAAAGGAGAAATTGAGGAGGTACGGGAAGAGTTTAGATCAAGTCGTGGATGAGATAAGGGACAGTGGGAGTTATTTGATCTCCCTCCTCTTTAAGGATGGGAAGGAGAGGAAGGAGGACAAGTGCTTCAAGGCGTTCGAGCTCCTCCTCGAAGAGGTGGAAGGCAGGAAGGAAATAGCAAACTACTACAGGCAGTTGAGGCCCTTGAAGAAACCTGTCATCCTGGACACCCTCATATCTGGGAGGGCCTTCTACACCATCCTGCAAAGCCTGGACAAATACGGAGTGAAGCTCGGACAGAATTTGCATGGGATAGGCATAGTGGACCTAGAAGGCGCCAAGTTGAAAAGAGAATATAAGGGATGGTTGAAGCAACAAGAAGCGAAGGGGAACGTCACTCTCATCCCCGTGAAGAGGATAATGTCTGAGGATAGGGGAGCCAGTTTACTCGGGATAGTTGGTTGTATCTACCCCAACCTCTTCTTAGAAGCCTCGAAGGCAATGGAATGTCCAATCTGTGCCGTTACTTGGCACGTGCTTCCAGATGGCGAGAACTCCAGGTCGAGGGAGGTGAGGGAAAGGGTCAAGAAATACAATCAGGCGTTCAAGCTCTACATGAAGTGTCTGGAATCAGCGGTGGGGTACGTTATGGGCAGGACGGAGTTGGACCCCCTGGAAAGCTCTAGGAAGAAGTTGATAGCCCTCCTGAACGAGCACAAGCTCTTAGTTCCCGAAGAGAAACCAGAACCTAGTCTGTTCACGAAATTGAGGGTGAAGGG
>QMVD01000034.1 GCA_003660925.1 Nanobdellota archaeon | reverse complement strand
TCCCTCGGCGGTTCGATTATGTCCATCCCTATCAACCTGAAGAAGCCCACCTCAACAGGTCTATCAGTTATGGCTGCCCAGATCCTCCCGTACTTCTCGCTCAATTTAGGGAGATCGGGGAGCCTGTTGCCAGCGTCCCTCAGCAGGGCGATGTTCGCCTTGACCTTCCTCTTCTTGTTGAGTTTATGCCTGCTCAGGACCTCATAGCTTTTCCTCACGAACTCGTTCACTATCCTAGCTGCCAACACCGCCCCTTTGGAATTGGCCAAAGGGACGGCTTCCTTCACCTTCCAGTTCCTCAAAGGGGCCGCAATGGGTATATCTATTCCCAGCCTCATATAACCTGGGTGGACGTTGGTTATCTTGGCTGATAGGTTGCGCTTGGCCCTGAACTTCACCACAAACCTATAACCTCTGGTGTGCTTTATCACGAACTTCGCACCGTCTATCTTCATGTCCTCCAAGGCCCTCACGAATTCTTTCCCCTCCTCATCATTTAATTTGACCCTGACGTTGAGCATGTTCCAATTCTTATCGACGCTGGCCAAGTTCCCCCTCAGAGCGAGCTCACCGAACCTCGTTTCTATCCCTACTCCATAGGCTTCTATGGGCCCCCTCCCAGTGTAATACTTGAAAGGATCGTACCCGAATAGGCAGAAGAGGGCAACATCAGATTCTGGAGCTATGTTCTTCCCTACTATGTACATCCTTCCGGTCATCCCTTCCTTGGCCAGTTCATCCATATTAGGGGTGTTCGCGGCTTCCAAGGGAGTCTTCCCTTCGAAGACAGGCCTATCCCCGAGGCCGTCCAATACAAGGAAGAGGAGCTTCTTCATTTTTGTTCAGTATTAGTTGTGAAATTTGATTTATTAATTTTCCCAAACCAGTACACCTTCAGCCTCCCCGCGTTCCAGTCCTGGAGCACCTTCCTCGCTGCCCTCTCTATCTCCTTCCACCCCCTTTTCTTCCTCATCTCCTCCAGGATCTCTAAGGGCTCGTCTGCCTCCACCTTGTAGAATCTCTTTATGTAATCCTTGTCCGCCTTCTTTAGGATCTTCAAGGCTGGGGTAAGGGGGTTCTTGGCCTTCTCGTCCCATTGAAACTTCTGTTTCAAGACCCCAGGCGTGTCTATGAGCAGGATATCTTCGCTCATCCTTATGAACTGTTCTCCCTTGGTGTAGCCAGGGGTCGGAGCCACCTTCGCCACTTTCTTCCCCTTCAACGCGTTTATCAAACTCGACTTACCGGTGTTAGGGAAGCCCACCACGCACACCACCGCTTTTTCCCTCCCTCCCATATATTCCCTTATCTTCTCCTTGAGCTTTCTTAACCCTCCCCTCGTCTTAGAACTCACGTACACACCTTTCATCCTGGAGATCACGAACTCCGCGAACTCCTTCGGGACGAGATCCGCCTTGTTGAACACCCTTATGAAGGGTTTCCCCTTCCTCAACAAGTAATCTTCCAATGCCCTACATCTCGTCTCCAGGGGACACCTTATGTCTATAACCTCTAGGACTATATGGCTCTTCCTTATCATCCTGAGGACTCTCTTGTTCATATACTACGCTATAACATCCTTAATAAATAAGTTGGGCCTCTTTACTCATGCGACACGACGAGCTCGTTCGATTTCTCTCCACTTATCTCCCGAGGAGGGACCCATTATCCTATCTAAGAGAGATAGAGGGGGTGGATACCCATGTCAGGGTGTGCGGCGGGGAGATAGACCTCCTGCTTCGAGAGAAGTGGACGATGAACGGACTAGAGTTAGAAGTGCAGGAGATAATTGAAGTCCAGAGGAATTACTCCAGGAACGGTTCTAACCTCTTCTGCAAGAAGAGGAGGAACTTAGAGAAATACGTTCAAGGCATCTTCAGCTTCGCCGTCCCTCTCTTCAAAAGCAAGACGAGGGCCATCAGGTTGTTCTCCCACTTACTGAAAGCGGAACATCACATCCTCTACATCGTGGATGAGGATGAGGAAAAGGTGTATGCCTATCTCTCCCCTTCATCGTTAGATTTTTTAATGAGCAGGCTTTAGGAAATTCATGGATCGTTCAGATATCCTGTTGTACTCCTTCATCGCGTTCGCACTGATAACAGTAGTGGAGTTCTTAGCGCTAGGGTTCTGGAAGATATATGAGTTCTATGGGACTAATGAGTGGCTCTTCTACGGGAGCATTGCGCCCATAGTGATCTCAGTGATCCTATTCGTACTCGCACTTAAATACGCTTAAACGTTTTATAGCTTCTTTCTTCTCGTTTTTTCCCGCCTTCGCTAAGTCTAGCGCCTCCCTCAGGGTTAGGATGACCTCATCCATCAATCTCTTGTTGACAGGGTAGGGAACCCCATCCTTTCCTCCGAAGGCGAAGGTGTACTTTATGGGGTCCCTCCAGTCCAGTTCACTCCCATAAATAACTTTGGAGACCAGGGCGAGGCTCCTCAAGGTCTTTGGGCCTATCCCCCTTATCAACAGGAACTCCTCGAAGTTCTTGGGCTGGAGCTCATAAGCCTCTTTCAAGGCCTCCCAGTTGACCCCATCTATGAACGCGTGCCTCTCCTTCACGAAGTCCAAGATGCCTCTCCTGACTTCCTCGCTCCTTTCTGAAGCGAGGTTGAGGACCTTCTCCTCCTTCAACCCCATGATCCCATGCTCGTCCCCTATCTTCGCCTCGTTGAACCAGTGATATCTCCTAGCAAGATTTCCTTTCATCCCCTGTTGGATCACCGTCCAATCCCCATCCCTGGAGATGAAGAAGGCGTGGTGATAGAGTTGGTAACCATCTTGAATCAAAGAGTTATCTACCTTAGCCACGAGCTTCGATGTCCTCACGAGCCCCTCTTCGTCCAACCCAAACTCCCTCGCAATCTCCCTCAATTCTTGAGGAGTTCTTAAAGCGGTCCTCCCCTTCCCCCCAGCCACCCTTATCTCATCCCTCAACACGCTCTTCAAGACAGCAGTGGTTACGGTGGTGGTCCCGCTCGAATTCCAATCGTATCCCAAGACATAGGAGAGCGCTTGGAACCACAAGGGCTTTGACAACCTCCTCAACAATTCCTTCTCCCCATATTCATCTATGATCGCCTCACATATGGCTCCTCCCAACTTCCTCATGCGTTCGAGCAACCAAGGAGGAGCCCTTCCGTGATGGAGTAAGAGGTCCACTACTCCCGTCCTCATGAGAAAGAAAGGAGTAGAAACTAATTTAAAGGTTGTAACTAAGTTTCCCCTTCTAACCGAACAGCGCGCTGAGCCCACTTATAGCCTCTTCCTCGCTCACCTTTTCCTCTTCCTCTTTCTTCTCTTCCTTCTTTTCCTCCTTGACCTCCTCCGCCTTAGCCGGTGCGGCCACAGCAACACCTTTGCTTATAGCTTCATCTATGTTGACTTCCTTGAGGGCAGCCACTAAGGACTTCACCCTGGCCTCGTCCACTTGAATCCCTGCAGCTTCCATGACCTTCTTCACGTTCTCTTCGCTTATCTCTTTCCCAGCCTTGTGGAGCAACAGCGCCGCATACACGTATTCCATCTTTCACACCCCCAACGATGATGCATGAGCATTAGCCAAGCTCAACAGTATGGGTAAGCTTTCCTCGTTATAAATCTTAGCATTCACAGCCAAAGATAAGGCTTGGGAGTGGGCCTCGGATAGCAACAACTCCGAAGTTTCCTTGGTGAGGATGTTGGCGTTGAAGGCTAAGGAGAACGCCCGTGAATGGGCTTCCTCCAGCTTCTTCTCATAATCCTTCACGTCCACGTGCACGTCCCTGTATATTTTTCCATCCAATAAAGTGGCGATTATCTTCAATCCCAACTTCACCGGCATGATCCCCAACTTCTTTAACAGGGAGGCCTTCTCTTCATTTATTTCCTCTCCTTTCTTGACCAACAAGGCATCCTTGACTATGTTTATCTTACCTCCCTCGATCTTGGTCTTTATGCCGAACTTGCCGAACTCGCTCAGGATAGGCCCTGGAGCGAACTCGGTCGGTCCGGCCCTCACGTAGATGTCCTCTCCAGCTATGGTCCCTGGCTTCGCGAATGAAGGGACTTTTTTCTTGTCCAAGGTGATGGAAAGGGAGAAAGGATCTTCATTCGATAGTAACAGGGCGGGGCTTCCCTTCAACTCGTTGACCAGAGGACCGTAACCAGCCTTTTCCAACGCCCTTGAGAGGAGGGACTTCTTGGACATGACGATTCGCAACTTATCCCTCAACCCTTCCCTTATGTCCATCAACTGCTTGGCAGGGATGCCTGTCATGTCAGTCACCATGACGTACTTATACCTAGAGATCTCTCCGGCGATCTCCTCCACTTTTTTTACCTTCCATTCCTTTACCATACTCTCACCGGAGGCCCCATGGTCAGCTTGATGTAGACCCCCCTTATCCGTCTCTTACCCTCTGGAAGCTTGTGAACTAACGCCTCGTAGACCGCCATCGCGTTCTCAGCAATCTCCTCATCTTTCATGTCTTCCTTCCCTATGATGCAGCTCACAACGGGTTGTTTCTTCGCTACTACCTTCACGGTCTTCCTCAACCTCTCCACTATGGGTTTCAGGTCAGCGTTCATGGGAAAGATGCTGCCGCTCTTCGGGCTCGGTAACTTCCCCAAAGCTCCCAAGTACTTCCCGAACTTGGCCGCCACGGACGGCATGAGGTCTGCCTGAGCTATGAAGTAATCGTACTCTCTCACCAACTTCTTGATCTCCTTCTTCTCCCACTTCCCGAACTCCTCGTCCTTTATCACGAAATCGCACGCTTCCTTCGCCTTCCCCTCCATCCCCTTTCCCACGAAGGCGCAGATCTTGAACCTCTTCCCAGGGCCGTGAGGCAAGACCACGTACTCCTCTATCCTGTTCTCAGGCCTTCTCAAGTCTATGTCCTTCAGCGGGATGATGAGGTCCACGCTCTGAACGAACTTCCTGGGTTTAGATTTCTTCCTCGCCTCTTCCAATGCCTTTAAGAGATCTTCCTTCCTCATTTTCGTCCTCCTGCCGAAGCAGTGCTCGGACGAAGGACATACTTTTGACCCATTTAAAAAGTTTACGAGCTCTTCAAGATTTCTATCAAAACCCTCCTCTCCCTGGGCCCATCAAATTCTAACAACAAGATCTCTTGCCAAGTTCCCCTCACGAGCCTCCCGTCCTTGACCGGGAGGAGAACGAATTGTTTGAGGAGGGAGGAAAGGATGTGGGCGTGAGCATTGTCATCTATCCGGTTATGAAGATAATCACCTTTCTCTGGGACCAATTCCCTCAACTTGTTTAAGATATCCTCCCTCAAACCCCCTTCGTCCTCGTTGAGGATCAAAGCTGAGGTAGCATGGGGGAGGAAAACGAGGACCACTCCTTCTTTCACGTCCCTTACCTCTCTTTCCACCAACTCTGTTAGGTTAATGATGTCGAACTTCCCTTTCGTACTTACCTTTATCTCCCTCATTTCATCTCCTTCAAGAACTCCTTTGGCTCCTTCCCCTCCACTGTCACCCCCATGGATTGGCAGGTCCCTATCACCTGTCTCACGAACCTCTCCTCGTCGCTCCCGAACTTCGCCTTCGCGATCTTCTTGACCTGCTCTAAAGTCAAGTTTCCTACCTTCTCCTTCTGATCCTGTCCTCCTTTTTGGATTCCTAGCTCCTTAAGGATGAGTTGACTCGTGGGTGGCTTCCCCACCTCTACGGTGAATTCCTTAGTCTTCGGGTCAACGGTGACCGTCACTGGGACGGTCATGCCCTCGAACTCCTTGGTCTTCTCGTTTATAGCGGCCACCACTTGTCCTATGTTCACCCCTAATGGTCCTAGGGCCGGACCTAGGGGAGGGGCTGGGGTCGCTTTTCCACCTTCCACCATGACCTTTATGCTGGGCATGGGAAGGAGAAGAAGGATTTCTTTTAAAAATTATCCCTTCTTTATCACCCTGACAGAGTCTAATTTCACGGTCACTGGGATGGGGACTGCTGCCTCCAAGAGTTCAACTACTACCTCTTCCTTTTGTTTGTTCACCCTCAACACTTTGGCCTTCTCTCCTCTGAAGGGACCTGCTATGAGCTCCACGATGTCTCCCTTGTTAAGCTCTATCTTTATCTCAGATGGTGCCAAGAAGTGCTCCACATCCTCTAACTTGAGTTCCCCCTGCACGACCCCTTTTATGTAATGAACCCCATAGACGAGCCTCTTAACTTCGTCCAATGAATCCGCTTCCACGAAGAAATATCCCTTTACCCTGTGGGGATAAAGGATGGAATAAACAGCGTAGTTTCCCCTATTCATGAGTGCCTCCAACTTCTCTATGACCTGTCTTTCCCTTCCTGCGGTTACCCTCACCGCGTATATCACAACATCACCTGGAATACTATTTGAATTATGAAGCCGACCAAACCTATCAAGAGGACACCTAAACCGGTTATCTTCAGGGTCCTTTCGAACTCTTCCTTAGTAGGTTTCCTAGCTATTTTTACGATTCTCTTGTACTCCTGTAGGGTCTTCAGCAACTTCATTCCCTTATGAACCTTATGCCTAATTCGCTTTCTATCTCCTTCTTCCTCATCTCAGACAAAGTCTTCTCCCTTCCGAAGATCTGTGGGCTCTTGACCCCTGTTATCACCAACATCACCCTGATGGTATCGTGCATGTCCTCGCTTATCTGTGCTCCCCATATGATCTTCGCCTCTGGGTCCAACCTCTTCGATACGTTCTCCACCACTAACCTCGCCTCCTCCAATGTCATGTTCGGCCCTCCTACTACGTTTATCAATGCCCCCTTAGCACCGCTTATGTCAACGTCCAACAACGGGTTGCTTATCGCCTTCTCCACCGCCTCCATCGCCCTGTTCTCGGTGTCGCTCTCTCCCATACCTATCATGGCTACTCCACCGTCCTTCATTATGGTCCTGATGTCAGCGAAGTCCAAGTTTATCAGCCCTGGCTTGGTCACCAGCTCAGCGATTCCCTTCACAGCATTGGTGAGGATCTCATCCGCCACCTTGAAGGCGGTGTGCAAGGGAAGGTCTGGAGCTATCTCCAGGAGCTTGTCGTTGGGAATGACTATGAGGGTATCCACGATGTCCTCCAATCTCTCCAGTCCATCCATGGCGTTTTCCATCCTGTGCTTCCCCTCCATGCTGAACGGAAGGGTCACCACCGCGACCGTTAACGCCCCAAGTTTCTTAGCGATCTCAGCTATGATGGGACTCGCTCCAGTTCCAGTGGCTCCCCCTAGGCCACAGGTTATGAAGACCATGTCGGCCCCTTGTAGCAGCTGCTTGATCTCTGACTCGCTCTCCTTGGCCGCTTCCCTACCCACATTGGGGTCAGAACCTCCTCCCAGACCCCCTGTTATTTCCCTCCCTATGAGGAGCTTCTTGTCCGCCAAGGTGCAGAGCAGATCTTGAGCGTCCGTGTTTATGGCTATGAGCTCCGCCCCAACGATCCCGACTTCACTCATCCTAGTGATGGTATTTCCACCACCACCTCCTACCCCCACTACCTTTATCGCTGTTCTTTTCTTCTCCAGCAATTCCAAGAGCTCCCTATCCACGTCCTT
>QMVD01000033.1 GCA_003660925.1 Nanobdellota archaeon | reverse complement strand
TGGTCTTGCTGGAAGGACATACCTTCCCTTTTTTCCACCTTTTTAACCTCCCCTGGTGCTCGCCAGATCCTGAGAAAGGCTTAGAGGCTCTCCTGCACGAGAGCCCCCCTAAGGAGGCCCCCGAAGGCGTGATCTTGACTCAGGAGGGGTGTGCTACCCCACGCGATGATAGGGAGGTGGAGAAGCTGAAAAGAGCTATCCAGGGGAGGGAGAGGATAGTGCTTCATGGTGAGTACCTCTTGCTCTTCATCTTCACGAATCCTCCATCCTTTTCTGAGAAGTTCTACGGTGGGTGCGTGCTGTCCACAGCGGCATATTTGGGCAAGTTAGTGCCTGAAGCGGAGCTAGTCATCGGAGTAACCTATCCTAGCAGAGTAAATAGGAAAGAAAAACTTTCCATCGAGAGATATTTAGGCAGGAAGATCCTCACCTTAGAAGAATACATCAAGGCCCAGGAGTAGTTAGATGACCACGAGATTATTGATCAAAGCGCTCCTAATCTGGAGAGAAGCGAGGATATCATCAAGGGGAGCAACACCGTGGCGTCCCCCTCAATGGTGATGTACTTGGCCTTCCCCTTTACCTTCCCCCATGAGACTGCCTCCCTCAACCTCGCCCCGCTTAAGGAGCCGTCCCATTCTGGAGCGGTCGTTATGTAAACCGCGTAATCCAATCCTCCCTTGAACTGGTTCCACCAGATCACGTGGTGCTTGCTTATCCCACCCCCTATCATCAATGCTCCAGACCTCTTCGCGTCGAAGACCAAGGATGACAAGAACTTCTCGTCCTTGATCACGTCCACCTTGAAATCGTGATCCTGGGAGAAGAGCCATATCTGGCTCCCCACCGCCCCGTCCATGGGCCCGGGGATGACTACGGGGATCTCGTTCTTGTAAGCCCAGTAAATTATACTTTCTTCCTTCTTCTCCTCCTTCTTTAGTCTCCTCCCTATTTCCCACACCAATTCATGAGTAGCGAGCTCTTTCTTCCCCCCTTCCCAGATCTCCTTCAAGATGGGTTGTAGTTTGTCCTCCAAGACTATACCATAACTTTCATCTGGGACCAAGACATTTCCCAACCTATTTATTCCCCTCTTCCTTAACTCCTCGTCATCCATCAGGAAAGAACCGTGATAGTAGTCCCTCCAAATCCTCGCCAAGTCGTGGTCCAGCATCCCGCAAGTGGTTATCACCACATCGAACAACTTCCTTCTCACCAATTCCCTTATTATCCCTCTGGTCCCAGTCGCAATGATACAAGCGGGGAAGGAGAAAAAGTTCAGGCTCTCCTCATCCTTCACCATCTTTTCTAAGATATCAACTCCAACCCCAACTTTCTTCGCGACGAAACCCCCAGATTCCTCCATCCTTCTAACTAACTCGTCCACGTCCTTGGTTGGTTTGATGTCCACGACCTTCCTCATGCTCTTCTGAGGAGTGTCCTTTATTTAAATATTATCCAGAGTTCGTCCTTACCACACGGAATTCCCTTCCCGTACTTCTCCCTTATCAACTTCACCCTCTCTCCCTTAGCCAGGCACGTGAAGATCACCTTTCTTCCGACCCTCCTCATCTCCTCAATCGCTTTTAAGGGGTCCTCTAAATCTTGAAGCATGGTGACAGAGATCACTAGGTCGAACTCGTCATCTTTAAAGGGCAACTTCGTCGCGTCGGCCACCAAGAACTTCGCGTTTATCCCCTTCTCCCTCGCGACCTCTATCATCTTCCTGCTCTTATCCACTGCTGTTAGTTCCTTTGCCTCCTGTAGCTTCTCCGTTATTATCCCGGTCCCGCAACCGACCTCTAACACCTTCTTTCCCCTCACGTCCACGTAGTCCTTCAGGACCTCCCACTTCTCCTCCTGCTCTTCCCTGTAGAGTTCCTCGTAACCCTTAGAAATATGGTTGTAGTAATCCATGGAGGAAAGGAACGCCCGGAGTTTAAATTTTTCGTGCAGATAAAGTTAAAAAGTCGGATCTTTGTCATGTAGAGGGATGAAAAGTTTCGTTGAGAGATATGAGGGGAAGGTCTTCAGGGTCATAGAGAAGTTTAAGTTGTTGAGGGAAGGGGACAAAGTTTTCATAGCCCTTAGTGGGGGAAAGGACAGTGGGGCGGCTGGATACGTGCTCGTTAAGTACGTGAGGGAAAAGGGCATCGATTGTGAGCTAACAGCTTTTCACATGAATCTCGGGTTGCCCTCCTCGAAAGAAGTCGAGGAGGTTGTGAAAGAACAAGCAAAAAAACTTAACATCCCTTTGGTCACTTGTAACGTGGCTGATTATGGGGTGGACATGGCTAAGATCGCTCAGCTCCCGAGGCCCATATGCAGCTCTTGTGGGGTGATAAAGAGGTACTTAATGAATAAGATACCTAGGGAGATGGGTGCCACTAAAGTGGCCACGGGCCACCACGCGGACGATTTCATCGTGTTCTTCTTCAAAGATATCCTCGGAGGGAATTTTTCCTGGATAGCCAAGTTCACACCCCTTTTACCTGGGAAGGGAAAGAGCATCGCCAGGATAAGGCCCCTGTTTTGGGTTGGAGGAAGGGAGAACAAGGAATTCTGCGACTCCATCGGCCTTCCCTACCTTGAAGACGCGTGCCCCTATGCACATCTGGAGAGGGGCAAGTGGTACGAGATTGTGGAATACATGGCGAGCAAGCAACCGGATTTCAGGAGGAGGATGATGATCGGGATAGCTAAATTGGCGGAGCTCTTACCAGAGGAGACACAAACCCTGAGGGAGTGCGAGAAATGTGGCGAACCAACGAGCACGAAGGTATGCGCGTTCTGCAGGCTCGTCCAAGCCCAGAAGGAAGTGAAGAGTTAGGGATCCAAAAAATATAAAATCAGAATCACTTTGTATAAAATGGATAGGATCGTGGTTTTAGACTTCGGAGGACAGTATTCTCATCTCATTTCCAGGAGGATCAGGGAGCTGGGGACCTATTGTGAGGTCTTACCTTGCGATACCCCAATTGAGGAGTTGAGAAGGATTCCTGACCTGAAGGGCTTGATCCTATCAGGGGGAGCCGCCTCCGTTTATGAAAAAGATTCTCCGAAGTGCGACGAGAGGATATTCGGGTTAGGGATACCCGTACTCGGGATCTGCTACGGACACCAGCTGATAGCGCACCTGAGGGGGGGTAAAGTCGTTCGGGGGGAGTCAGGAGAGTACGGCGTTACGGAATTCAAGGTCACCAAGAAGAGCAAATTGTTCGAAGGCCTTAAGGGGAAGGAGAGGGTGTGGATGAATCACAGGGATGTGGTAAGAGAATTGCCTGAGGGATTCGAAGTCATTGGGTCTACGGACCATTCACCCATAGCTGCCTTCGAGGGGAAAAACGTGTATGGCGTCCAATTTCACCCCGAAGTCTCTCATACCCCGAATGGCATGAAAATCTTGGAGAACTTCCTCTCCATATGTAAGGCGAGGAGGGCGTGGAGCATGAGGGATTTCGCTAAGAGGACCATCTCCGATTTGAGGGAGAGGTTGAAGGGAAAGAGAGCCATCATCGCCCTTTCAGGTGGCGTGGACTCTTCTACCGCCGCCATACTCGTTAGCAAGGCGATCGGCAAGGACCTCGTGGCGGTTTACGTGGACACGGGCTTGATGAGGGAGGAGGATAGGGAATTCGTGGAGAAGGTCTTCTCCAAATTCGACCTCAAGTTGAGGATCGTGGACGCGAAGGAAAGATTCTTCAATGCCTTGAAGGGGGTCACGGATCCCGAGGAGAAGAGAAGGGCGATAGGAAAGTTGTTCGTTGAGATCTTCGAAGAGATGGCAAGAGAGGAAGGAGCTGAGGTGTTAGTGCAGGGGACCATTTACTCTGATAGGATAGAGAGTGGCATTACTAAATACTCTTCCAGGATAAAGTCCCATCACAACGTCGCGGGTCTCCCAAGAGAGTTGAACTTAGAGTTGTGCGAGCCCTTGAAAGATTTGTACAAAGATGAAGTGAGGAGATTAGCGAAGGAGCTAGGACTGCCGGATGAGATAATCAAGAGGCACGTCTTCCCTGGTCCTGGATTGGCAATAAGGGTAGTCGGAGAGGTGACGCCCGAGAAGGTGGAGATCGTCCGAAAAGCGAGTTACATAGTGGAGGAAGAGTTGAAGAAGGCAGGGTTGTATGATGGGGTTTGGATGGCCTTTGCAGTCTTATTACCTATCAAGAGCGTCGGAGTCCAAGGAGATGAGAGGAGTTACAAGCATCCCATCGTGGTCCGCATAGTGGAGTCAAGAGATGCCATGACCGCGAACTTCTTTAGAGTCCCTTATGAAGTGTTAGAGAGGATATCCACGAGGATAACAAACGAGATAAGTCAGGTGAATAGGGTCCTTTACGACATCTCCAACAAACCACCAGCCACCATGGAATGGGAATGAAAACATTTATTACCCTCTCCATTCAATTTTCAAGAGATGGAGCCTGGGGATTGGGTGAGGGTGAGGACCAAAAAGGGCGTCTTCGAGGGCATCCTCCTCCCAAGGAGCGAGTTTTATTCGAAAGATTTCGTATCCATCAAGCTCAAGGATGGTTATAACATCGGGATAAGGAAGAGGGAGATAATCGAGATGAAGAGGTTGAAGAAAAAGGTGGAGTTGGAGAAGTTTCCAAGGAGGAGGATAAAGGTGAGGGAAGGCCTTCCAGAAATAGGCTTGGTGGCAACAGGGGGGACAATCGCATCGAGGTTGGACTACCTAACTGGTGGGGTCAAGATGGCCTTCTCCCCTGAGGAAATCCTGTTCGCAGTCCCAGAGCTCCAAGAGATGGTCTCCATTAAAGAGATGAGGCTCCTCTTCAACCTCGCGTCAGAGGACATGACCCCAAGGGAGTGGGTTAAGATAGCAAGGGAGGTGGGGAGACAGTTGAAGAAGGTCAGGGGAGCGATAGTGACTCATGGGACGGATACCATGCACTTCACATCCGCTGCCTTGTCCTTTATGGTACAGACAAGTAAGCCCGTAGTCCTGACAGGGGCCCAGAGGAGCTCTGATAGGGGGAGCTCCGACGCCTTTTCCAACCTATTAGCCGCTGCGAGGGTAGCTGGATACTCTGATTTGGGGGAGGTTGTGGTAGTGTTTCACGAGGGGTTAGGGGATGACAAATTTTTCGCTTTGAGAGGGACGAGAGTGAGGAAGATGCATACAGAGAGGAGGGACGCCTTCAGGCCCATAAATACTCCTCCTTTGCTCAGGATCTACAAGGACGGGAGGATGGAACCCTTGAGCGAATACGAGAAGTTCAAGGACGAGAAGCCGAAGGTGGACGCGAGGTTCGAGGAGAAAGTCGCATTGGTTAAGGTCTATCCTGGTTCTGACCCAGGGATCTTGGATTACTACGCGGAAAAGGGGTTTAAGGGGATCATCATAGAGGGGACGGGGTTCGGACACGTCCCCACCCAGACCTTGAGGAGGAAGGATTCTTGGATCCCGAAGGTGAGAAAATTGGCGAAGGAGGGGATATTCGTGGGGGTGACCTCTCAAACCATCTATGGGAGGACGAATCCCTTGGTTTACAGGAACTTGAGACTTCTCTCCAAGGCAGGGGCAGTTCACCTAGAGGATATGCTCTCTGAAGTGGCTTACGTGAAGTTAGGTTGGGTCCTAGCCCACAAAGATTGGGACCCAAAGGAGATGATGCTGAGGAACTTCGCGGGCGAGAAGAGCGAGAAGAGCGAGATAGGGGGTTACTTGATATGAAGGTAGGTCTGGAAATACATCAACAGCTGGACACTCACAAGTTATTCTGCTCTTGCCCTTCCTTGATACGGAACGATGAACCCCATGGGAGGATCGTGAGGAACTTAAGAGCGATAGCTGGGGAGTTGGGGGACGTTGACATAGCCGCTCAATACGAGCAGATGAAGGGAAAGGACATCATTTACGAGTTCTATGAGGACACGAATTGCTTAGTGGAGTTGGATGAGGAACCTCCCCATCCCTTGAACAAGGAAGCCCTCAAGATAGGATTACAAGTGGCCTTGCTGTTAAACATGGAGCCCGTGGAAGAAATCCACGTCATGAGGAAGACAGTGATAGATGGTTCTAATCCTTCTGGATTCCAGAGGACCGCCCTCATCGCGAGAAATGGATACATAAACACATCCAAGGGAAAGGTGAGGATAAGTTCTCTGTGTCTGGAGGAAGATGCTGCCAGGAAGATAAGCGAGAGCGAGGGAAAGGTGGTTTACAGAGTGGATAGGTTAGGGATTCCCTTGTTAGAAATAAGGACGGAACCCGACATAAAAGATCCGGAACACGCGAAGGAGACCGCGAAGCTCATAGGAATGGTGCTGAGGGTGTGCAAGGTCAAGAGAGGGATAGGGACGATAAGACAGGACGTGAACGTGAGCATCCCAGGTGGAAACAGGGTGGAGATAAAGGGAGCTCAAGATTTGAGGCACTTGCACCTCTTGGTGGAAAAAGAAGGGAGGAGACAAGAGCACATCCTGAAGATCTCAAGGGAATTGAGGAAGAGGGGCATCAAGCGCGTGAGAGGAGAAGTCAAGAAAGTGAGCGTCAAGCTCTTCGGAAGGGAGACTTTTGGAGTGAAGCTCGAGGGATTTAAGGGATTAATTGGTGGAGGAGAGTTCAGGATAGGAAAGGACTTCTCTGCGATGGCTAAGAACCTTGGATATCAGGGGGTGGTTCACTGTGACGAGCTCCCGAACTATGGGTTGGGAAAGGAAGAGGTGAAGAGGATAAGGGAGGAGCTGAACTGTGAGGATAAGGATGGATTTGCCCTCATTGCTGCTGATGAGAGGGGAGCGAGGAAAGTCCTGAAGGAAATCGTGAAAAGGGCAAATCAATACATAAAGGGGGTCCCGAGGGACGTGAGGAAAGCGAACCCGGATGGCACGACCAGTTATCTGAGACCCATGCCAGGGGAGGCGAGGATGTATCCCGAAACCGACCTGGAGCCCGTGGTCATTTCTAAGGAGTTCTTAGAAGAAGTGAAGAGAAACCTTCCTGAACACCCAAAAAAGATCCTGAAGAGATATGAGGAGTGGGGGATACACAGGGGGGTCGGAGAAAAGCTCATTTTATCCGGGAAATTCAAGCGATTCGAGAAGTTGGTCGAGAAGTATGAGGTGAGACCTACCATAGTAGCGGACTTACTCCTTTCCTTAGAACATCTTCTCAAGAAGTTCGAGTTGGAGTTAAAGGATGAGTGGTTAGAGAAGGCTCTCAAAGCGATAGAAGAGGGAAAGATAACCAAGAACTTAGTGCCAGAATTCATCTACGCGATCTCGAAGGGAAAGGAAGAGGAGTTCTTAGAAGAGCTTTCCCAAGACTTAGGAGAGGTGATAGAAGAGGTCCTGAGGGAGAACCAAGAATTGGTCTCTCAGGGGAGAATAGAAAAGTTGGTCGGGTTGGTGTTGAGGAGAGTGAGAGCTAATCCGAAGGTTGTTTATGAAATAATAAAGGGAAGAATCAAGAGATCTTAATGGCGTCCACTGGGCAGGCTTCTACAGCGTCCTTGACGCAACTTTCCTCCTTCTCACTGGATGGTTGCTTCTTCACGACGCTTTTTCCCTCTTTGAGTTCAAAGATCGCTGGGCATATGGCCACGCAAGAGCCGCATCCAATACAAGTTTCCTTATTCACTGTGACCTTCATGACAATGGATAACCCTCCTACCTATTTAAGGTTTTAGGCGGAAGAAAACCTTTTTAACTCACCTATCTCAAGAACAAAAGATGAGCAGAGGTCAGAAGGGGATAGGTATGGTTTTCTTTGATGTGGATGGGGTCCTCTTCGATGTCCCAGAGTATGAGGAGAGTGGAGAAAAGGTGGCAGTGAGCACATGGAATGCGATTTTTGA
>QMVD01000032.1 GCA_003660925.1 Nanobdellota archaeon | reverse complement strand
GAGATCAGCTCCCACGAACCCGTGGGTGATGTCTGCCAGCTTTTCAAGGTTCACATCATTTGCCAGGGGCATGTTCCTGGTATGTATCTTGAGGATCTCCAACCTCCCCTTCCTATCAGGGACTCCTATCTCAATCTCCCTGTCGAACCTCCCGGGCCTCCTGAGAGCTGGGTCTAAGGCGTTGGGCCTATTGGTGGCGGCGATGACCACCACCTTGCCTCTGGACTTCAAGCCATCCATCAAAGCCAGAAGTTGAGCGACTACCCTCCTCTCCACCTCGCCTACCACCTCTTCCCTCTTCGGGGCTATAGCGTCTATTTCATCTATGAATATAATACTTGGAGCGTTCTTCTCAGCCTCCTCGAAGACCTGTCTCAACCTCTTCTCAGCCTCGCCTACCCACTTGGAATTGTGAAGGATGAGTAAAGGACCCCCAACGAAGTTCCCGTACTCATCAACGGAGAAGTCGTAAAGGGCGCATTCGCCTACCTCTTCTTTTGAAACGATTCTGACCCAGTCCACCTGCAGTTTAAGTATCTTTTCCAACTTCTCGTTCCTCAACAATTTGTTTATTCTCTCCAGGGTATTCTTGGTCAATCTCTTATCACCGTAGAAGTATCCTTGATAGCTCTTCACATCCTCATATCTCACGCCCTTTTCTTTTTTCAACCCTCTCAAGAGGGACCTGATATTTGGTAGGAGTCGAGAACTCCTCTTCAATCTCGTCTTTTCTAAGGACATCAAAGCTCTCCTTTTCTCTCCCGTGATGGCTCCCACTAATTCCAAAAACCTCTTCCTCCCATCAAACCCTTGAATGGTGAGGGCATGCATGTCAGCGTACTTCGTCCTCCACTCCTCGACCTTCGAGGGTATACCCAACCTCAGTTGTAATAGGGCTTGGAGTTGGGATAACAATTTCCTCGAGGAGCTGTAGATCCTTATGGTGGGATATCCTCCAGTCCCCCTGCTAACAGTGCCATCGCCCTCAAAATATCCCCTAACGAACGCTGCTACCTCTCCCTCAGGGCACTTGAAGAGGAAGTTAGGAATTTCTGGATCTCTCTTCCTCCCGACAGGCAGTCCACAAGATTGGTTCAAGAATTCTGCCAGTTGTTTGGAGTAAATGGCTACTTTACTACCTCTGTCCTTGATCCTCTCCTCTGGGATGGAAAATAACTTTTTCACGAGTTCCTTGAACCTCTCCTTCAGCCTCACGTTTTCGTTGGCGAATTCCACGGCGTCCATTCTCTTCGAGATGTGCCCCTCTGAGAGCATTAGCCCCAACAACTCTGCTAATGGTTCTGAGGTCGTCCTCGGGAAGGAGATGGGCTTAATGCTCTTAGTGAGTTTTGGCTCAGGGAGTTCCTGTGACTTAAAATCTCCTCTCAGCTTCCCTGCCTTGGCCACGTACTCTCCGATCCTCAGTTCAGATGTCCTCTTCCACACGAGTTCTCCTCTCTCGTTCATGGTGAGGAAGGGTTGATTCTCCGACACTATCAACTCCTGACCATCGGAAAATCTCATCCTAAATCCTAAGGCTTTTATCTTAGTCACGTGCGTTATCTTGGAAGGGACGAGTTCCCCTCTCTCGTTCAAGGAATACGTCCACAACCCATCCACCTCTACGGTCTCCGGATTCCTCAACAGAAGCCTCCCCCTCTCCTTTGCCATCTCAAATACTCGTTCAGCAGACACGTATCCCTTAGGGTTCAAGAGGAGAGGTGTGTCTCCCCCCACGCACATGATCTCAGGACCGTTTATGGATATGAAGTGAGCATCGGTCTCGTTAGCCACTGCTTTTGCCAGTAAAGTCTTACCAGTCCCAGGGGGACCATAGAGCAACACACCTTTCGGGGGGTCTATCCCCAACCTATCGAAGAGCTCCGGGTGTTTCATGGGGAGTTCCACCATCTCCCTTATCTTCTTGATGGCATCGTCCAACCCGCCTATGTCCTCGTAGGTGACCTCCGGGATCTTCTCCTCCTTTAACTCAACAGCCTCGCTTCTCACGCGAATTTCTGTGTCTTCAGTGATGATAACTGGTTTCTTAGGGTTAGTGGAAACCACCATGAACTTCATCTCGGAAAACCCGAATGGGACGAAGTCCTCCTCTATGAGCCTGAATATGTCGGAAAAGAAGGGGGAAGTGCTCAAGGTCGCCCTCCTCCTCCTGGTCCCCCCTAGGGAGATGACGTCCCCTTTCACCACAGCCCTTCCGAGCAGGTTACTCTTCACGATCTCCGGGGATATCTGGATGTAGACTCCTTTTCGGGCCGGGGCGAGCTCCACGTATTTAGCAGGTTTCACTTCAGCCTTCCTCACCTCGACTAAATCTCCAACGCTCGTCTTCGCGTTCCACCTGGTCAGCCCATCCATCCTTATGAGTCCCAGACCTATATCCGCAGGATACGCCCTGTCAGCTATGGCGACCGTCTCCTTTTCCCCTTTTATGCTCACCACATCTCCGGGCCTCACCCCTATCTCCTTCATGGAATTCGTATCTATCCTAACTATCCCCTTCCCTACATCGTCCTGAACCGCTTCGGCAACTTTCAACCTTATGACCTTCTCCTTCATGTCCCTCACCTGAAAATGATTACTATCCTATGCTTTTTTAATATTGGCACTTTCCTCCTCCCTCTCTTCTGTAAGTCTATGAGCCCACACCTCCTTAACAAGCATAGGTCCTCCCACACGTTCTTCACATCCCTGTCGAGTTCCTCTGCCAACTGCCTTATGGATTCCACCTCCCTCCTCATGATTTCCCTGAGTAGTTGTATCCGTTTCTCGGTGAATATCCTGAAGGCTTCAGGGTCATCGAAGTCGAACAGGATCTCGTCCATGCCTTGAGGAGCTCTTGTCCATTTAAAAATATTTTGGTCTTTAAGACCAACATTTTATTTCCAAAGTTTTAAAATCCAGATCTTCCTCTGAAAACCGATGATAAGGTCCTTGGAGCTCAAGGGGTTCAAGTCCTTCGCCAATAAGACAGTGGTCCAATTCAAGGAAGGTTTGAACGTCATAGTTGGTCCAAATGGTTCCGGGAAGTCCAACATAGTCGATGCCATTTGTTTCGTGCTGGGGAAGACTAGGAAGAAGGAGATGAGGACTGCCAAGCTCTCCCACCTCATATTCAATGGGGGGAAGAACGGAAAACCCATGGACCTAGCTAAAGTGGTGATAACTCTCCTCATAGATGGAAAGGAGAGGAGGATAAGTAGGGTGGTGAACAAGGATGGAAATTCCATTTTCAGGATAGATGGGAGGAGGTCTAACCTAGGAGAGGTGATAGGGCTCTTGAAGTCCGCGAACATAGATCCAGAAGGATTCAATATAATCCTCCAAGGGGAGATAAATAAGTTCGTGGAGATGAGCCCTGTCCAGAGGAGGAGGATCATCGATAAGATATCTGGGGTGGAGGAATATGAGGAGAAGAAGGAAAAGGCATTAAGGGAGCTGGCAGAGGTAGAGGAAAAGATAAAGGGAAAACGCATAATACTAACCGAGAAGGAGAAGTACTTGGAGGCTCTGCTCAAAGACAAGAAGCACGCGGAGAGATATCTCAAGTTAAAAGAGGAGTTGGCCAGGACGAAGGCCAAGATTTCTCTCAAGCGTCTCACCGAAACCAAGAAGGCATTGGAGGATGTGGAGAAGGGCATCGAGAGGATAAATGAGGAACAGGAAAGGCTCAGGAAAAGGATGAAAGAGTTGGAGGGGAAGAAGAAGGGGTTGGAAGAAGAGTTTGAAGAACTCGAAGAGGAACTCGGGAAGAGAGGGGAGGAAAAGGAGAGGGAGTTGAGGGAGAAGGTGAACTCGCTCAGCAGGGAGGTAATCTCCCTCAAAGAAGAGGTGGAAGGGTGTGACAGGGAGATCAAGAGGATGGGAAACAGGGAGAAACAGTTGGAGAGCGAGTTGGAGGAAAACGAAAAAGATGTAAAAGAGATCGAGAGGAAACTCCAAACGGTCAGGAACAGGATCAAGAGGTTAAAGGAGAGCCTCAAGGAAGTCGAGAAGGTCGATGTGGGCCTCAAGCTCGTGGAGCTGGAAAAAGACATAGAGTTCTTAAAGGAGAGACTAAGGGAAGCTGAGAAGAGGGAAAAAGAGGTGGAAGTGCTCAAGAAAGAACTCAGAGAACTGAGGGAGAAAGAAGAGGAACTTAATTCTAAAAGGTCTAAGTTAGAGAAGGAACTCTTGAGGCTCGAGAGGAAGGAAAGGGAGATAGAAGAATACTTGGGTCATCTCGATAAGAGGTTGGAGGAAGAGAGAAAGAAGCTGAGAGAAGTCCTCGGAAAGATGGGAAAGGGGACGAGGGAGATCCTTAAGATGGGAAAGAGAGGTGTCATAGGTCAGATAACTTCTCTCTTCTCTGTCCCGAAGACCTACGAGAAGGCTATATGGGCCTTAGTGGGTGGAAGGAGGAACATCATAGTGGTGGAAAATGAGGACGTGGCAATAGAGTGCATCAAGTATTTGAAGGAGAACAAGTTAGGCTTCGCCACCTTTCTCCCCTTGTCAAGGATAAAAGAGAGGGAGATGAAGAAAGTGAGGGGAGAGGGGATCATAAGCATGGCAAAGGATGTGGTGGAGTGCGAAGATAAATATGAGAAGGTCGTCAACTGGCTCTTCGGCGATTCCGTCATCATAAAGGATCTCTCGGTGGCGAAGAAATATGATGGTTTGAGGATGGCTACTCTAGATGGAGACTTGGTGGAGCCTAGCGGGTTGTTCAGGGGAGGTTACAGGAGGGAGGTCATCGGGGACGAGGCGAGCCTGAGGAAGAGCATAGAGTCCTTGGAAAGGGAGAGGGAGAGGTATGGGGAGTTCCTGAGGAAGTTATCCTCAAAGAAGAAGGAAGTGGATGAAGAATTGGAAGGGTTGAAGAGAGACCTGTGGGAGGTGGAGAGAGGGATCGTGGAAAGGGAGGCCACATTGAGGGAGAAGGAGGTGGACTCTAAGGAAATCTTGGGAATGAGGTTGAGGTTGAGTGAGAGGGAAAGGGAGTTGGAGAGATTGAAGGCTTTAAGGGGAGAAGAAAAGGAATTGGAAGTGTTGAAGAACGAACTGAGCTCTCTCTTGGTGGAAGAGAAAAGCTTGCTCAGAGAGAAGGAGATGTTGGAAAGGGAAGCGGAGAGGCTCAAGAGCATCATGAGGGGTTTGGTCAAGGAGAAAAAAGACTTCGAGAAGATGAGTGTAAAGAAAAGGGAGGAGCTCAAAATCAAGGAGAGGGAGTTGAAGAAGCTCAAGACAGAACAGGAGAAGTTCTACAAGAGGTTGAAGGGGCTCTACGAGCGAAGAGTGACCCTAAAGGGAAGGATAGAGAGAATGGAGAGAAGGTTGAAGGAACTGGGATGGAGGATAGAGAAGCTGGAAAAAGAGAAGCAGAGAAGGCAGATAGAAAGAGCAGGTATCTTGGCGAAGCTGGAGGGCCTCAAGAAGGAGTTCGAAGAGTATGGGTTTGAGATGAAGTTGGTGAGGGAAGACCTCCATTACTTGGAGAGGAGGAAGAAGGAATTAGAAAGGGAATTAGAAAGGTTTGGGCCCGTGAACCTCAAGGCGCTGGAGACTTATAATGAGGTGAAGGAGGAATATGAGGAGTTGTCGGAAAAGGTGGAGAGGTTGGAAAAAGAGAAGGAGGAGATCTTGAGGACCATAGAGGAAGTGGAGAAGGAAAAGGAAAAGGCTTTCATGTCCACCTTCCAAAGGGTCAAGAAGAGTTTCCTCGAGATTTACAAGAAGCTCTCAGGAGGGGAGGCGAAGGTCTTCTTGGATGAAGAGAAGCCACTAGAGGGGGGAATGGACCTCCTAGTAAAACCTCCTGGACGGAGGTTCATGCCCTTGAGGTCCCTCTCGGGAGGGGAGAAGACCATCGTGAGCCTCGCCTTTATCTTCGCCATTCAAGAGTTCTGCCCCGCCCCCTTCTATCTCTTGGATGAGATAGATGCGGCCTTAGATAAGTTGAACTCACAAAAGCTGGCGGAGATCCTGAAGGAGCACGCGAAAAAAGCCCAGGTCATCATCATAAGCCACAACGACGAGATCGTGGCAAGGGCTGATTATCTTTATGGTGTCTCCATAAACAAAAGAGGAATTTCCAACATAGTGTCTATTAAGTTGTGAGGGCTAAGAGGAGGTTCCAGAAGTCGAAGACGAACCAGATGGGCCTCACCACTATGTCCCCCCTCATCAGGGCCTTGAGGAAGATGGATAGGAGATTAACGTACCCCATAATCAGGGGGAGCCCCCTCTCATCCTTCACCTTCTCGAACTCCTGAAGGAGCTCGTCCACGAAGGACAAGTCCAATTTCAAGAAAACGGAGTAATTTCCCTCCTCGAACCTCACTTCCTTCAAGGTCCTGTTTTCCACGTCCAGGAAGATGCTGGTGCATCTCGTCCCATTGTAAGTTATATTGATCAAGATGTCCTTATTCAAACCCACGAGGGTTTCTATCAGGGGATTTCCCTCATAACTCAGGTTCAAGCTTTGGTTCCACCCCATCATGTCCTGACACATCTCCCAAAAAGAGGCGTGGCTGACGCCGATCAGGAGGAGGAGTAAGAGGAACGTGAGCTTCCTCATATGGGCCCGCCCGGATTCGAACCGGGGACTCCCACCTCGTAAGGGTGGTGTCATAGCCACTAGACCACGGGCCCGAAGGTGGGTGGGCGCGCCTCGAGGTGGAACTCCTGGAAAGGGAAGATTGTCCACCCCCTTCGCTCCACCCCGCACCCCCATGAGCACGCCATGAAGCGCTTACCGCTGCTTCCTTCCGGACCTGACGGGTTCACGCCCCATGACGCCCCATGGGACGAGGCTTCGCAGCTCCAGGGATGGGTCCTCCCTCCCCAGGAGGCCGCCCTCAAGGCTTCGGCCCCGCCATGAGGACGATTTGCGGTTACAGGCTACGCCCAGCAGCCCGGCCTAGCCCACCCAGTTTAGAAGACTTTCGCGCCCTTTAAAAATATTGACGAGATGAGCAAAAGGAGCAAGATTTGGGGCCAACCCAAATCAGGGGTCACCGAGACCGTAAACAACCCTGTGGTCTTCGTCAAAGTCTTCACGAAGAACTTCTTCTCCTCATACAAGCTCGGGCAATCCACGTTGGTTATCCTGACCTTCACCTCCTCCTCCAAAGGAGAAGGAGGGACGAGCTTCAGATGTAACCTATCTATATAATCCACTGTGAATTCCTGTCCCTCCAAGTCGCTCAGGGAGTATATCTCATTATATCTCAGCAACTGGACGAAGAGAGAGGTCACTGTGATGCTCACATTGTAAGTTATGGATTCCGACCCCAGATTCACCATATCGATGGGGACGTAGTCCACATCACCCACGTACAAGGACCTCATCTCCTCTGACATATCAACTCTAAAAGGTTTCCCAACTGTGTAAGAACCAGAGACATTGTACCAATCATCTTCCTCTTCCGTCTTCTGATAAAGGATGCTGATGTTGAAATCCCTCTGGCTACCGTAATCCGCGCACTTTTCCGATTGAAAACCTATCTCGAACCTCCCGATGGAGTCTGGGGGGATGTAAGAGGGGATGTGGATGAAGTAGTAGTCCCTGTCACAGTCCACCCTCACATCTTTTATCACCGCTGTCCTGTTTCCCGTGTTGACCACATCCAAGATCACCCTCGGACTGTTGTAGACGTAATTATCCTCTGCTTCTAGGGATTCCTGCTCCAAGACTGCTATCAATTTAGATAACTGACAACAGATCTTGGTGGCGTATTCCGAGCAATTTCCCAGATGTAAGTTGGTATCGTTCCCGATTTCCGTAGATAGAGAACCCAAACAGTCAAAATCCTCTGAACAAGAGGTGTTATACTCGCAGTAAACATCGCTCTCCGGGTCATAAGCGGACAAACAAACGTACCAGTCATAGTAACTCTCATTGTTCAATTCAGCATGAGCGTTGGTGTAATTGCTCAGGTGAAACAAAATTGACTCGTCACAGCTTCGATTAAGATAAGGCCACTCACAGCAATAGACCCAAGTGTAATTCTCGCTCGTGTAGTTATATAGGGCTCCATGAGCGTTCGTGTAATT
>QMVD01000031.1 GCA_003660925.1 Nanobdellota archaeon | reverse complement strand
TGGCAACCTCATAGATGCTGCTGCCTTGGGGGCTGTCGCCGCCCTGAAGGACGCCCGCTTCCCGAAGCTGGAGGAAGGGAAGGTGGTGTATGGAGAGAAGACCAAGAAGAAGCTCCCCATAACCTGTGTCCCCACAACCTTGACCGCGGTCAAGATAGGGAACTACCTCCTCCCCGATCCCTGTAGGGACGAGGAGAAGGTGGCGGATGCCAGGTTGACGGCGAGCGTGAGCGATAAGGAGATACACGCGATGCAAAAGGGAGGGGAAGGTGTCCTAAGTCAGGAGGAAATCTTAAAAATAGTGGACATGGCTTTTAAGCACAGGAAAAGCCTGTTGAAGGCGATGCCATGAAGTACACGAAATATGAGATCGCCCGGATTATAGGGGCGAGGGCGCTCCAGATAAGCATGGGTGCCCCTTTACTGATAAAGAGGCCTAAAGACGTTTATAACACCATAGAGCTGGCGAAGATGGAGTTCGAGAAGGGTGTCTTGCCCATAACCGTCAAGAGACCCTGAGGAGCTCGTTCAACTTGGCTGTCCTTTCCCCTCCAGAGATCCCTATCTTTATCATGGGAATGCCCAAGCCAATGGCGAGATGCGTCAAAATAGGGTCCTCCGTATCTTGAGAGCGATGGGACATGATGGGCATCATGTTAAGCTCCCTGACCTTCTCAACGAACTCTATTGTCTTTTCCAAAGAACCCACCTGATTGGGCTTGACTATGGCTGCCCTAGCCACGGGCCTCAACCTCTCGGGGTTCGTGGCGAATATGTCGTCCCCGCACACGAATCCTTCTTTGGAGAGTTCTCGAAAACCATCATAGTCCTCCTCTTCCAAGGGGTCCTCAACGTACTTCAAGTCGTAATCCTTCATCAGGGATCTGACGAACTTCATCATCTCTTCCCTTCCCTTGGTCCCCATGAGGTGATATTTTCCATCGAAGAGGGAGCTCGCTGCGATGTCTACCCCGAGTTCCAACTTGAACCCTCCCTCATCTATCTCTTCCCTTAATAATTTCAAGACCTCCAAGTCCTTGAGGGAAGTGACCCAACCCCCTTCAAGGTCCCTCCCGAAAAGGGTTTTCTTCTCCCTGAGGATTTTTCCAACATGATGGAAGAACTCGGAGCAGAGAAATATGCTTTTGGGGTTTCTCCTCTTAGGGAAGACGAGGAACTCTTGGATGTCCGGTCCCCTCGCGTGTTTTCCCCCTCCGACTATCTTGACCAAGGGGATGGGCCTTCCTTTCTTCCCGAATAACTCATAGGGTTTCTTCCCTTCCTCCCTAGCCAAGGCCTTCACGAGGGAAAGGGATAGGGCCAAAGCAGCGTTCCCATACCTCAAGAACTCTTTCTCCACCTCGAGTATGTCTCTCAGATCGTTGACCTCCTTCCCGATCAGAGATCTCACGGGAAATCTCCTCAGGACGGAATCCACGTCCACATCTCCAATCTCGTGCTTGCTCTTGCTCGTGCCGGAGGGGAGGGATGAGAAGACGCCATTGACCTCCACTTCCAAAGTGGGTTTGGCAAAGGAGTTCAGGACTTTCCTGAGCTTCACCTCTTTGATGCGCATGCTTTTTCCTTAAAATTGGGGGGATATATCTTTTTCCTTTCAAGCCTCTGCCTTGGCATTGGAAATGGAATCGAATGTTTTAAAAATATTGTTTAAGAAAATAAACATATGTTCAAAGAATTGAACACACTAAGGATTTTCTTTGAAGAACCTACCAGAGAGTTCAACGTGAGGGAAGTGGCGAGGATCCTCAGAATCTCGCCAGCTACTGCGAGTAAGCAACTCAAGGTGTTCGCGAAGGAAGGCATCCTAAAAGAGAGGAAGGAAAGGACATTGAAGCTGTTCAGAGCAAACTTAGAAAGCGAATTCTACAGGGATCTAAAGCTCTTCTACAACCTGAGGAAGGTTAAAAGTTCTGGGTTGCTCCCCGCCCTCAACAAGTTTTATCTCAAACCAACTGTCGTCTTGTTTGGATCCGCTGCTCACGGACTTGATACTGAGGACAGCGATTTCGACTTGCTCGTGATCTCCGAAAAAAGGGAAACTTTCCCTGAATTGTCAAAATTTGAGAAGAGACTGAACAGAAAATTACAATTATTTGTGGTGAGGAACGTTAAGGACCTAAGGAATGAATACCTCATGAATAGCGTACTCAATGGTATCGTGCTCCAAGGCGAAGTGAAATGGATTTAGATGAGTGTTTTAGAAAGGGTTTGATCAAAAGAACGAAGAGGAACAGAGGGCTTGCTAGATCCCTGCTGGAGATGGCTAACATCAAAGAAAGAACCGTCAAAACCGCTCAACTAGATGAGTTGAACATCTCGGCCTATATCTCGCTCGCCTACGACGCTTTGCGACAGGTACTTGAGGCGATATGTGTACTTAATGGGTACAAAGTTCTCTCTCACGCATGTGTTGGTGAATTATTGAACGAGTTGTTAGAGGACTTCAATTACAAGGCATTTGACAGGCTACGCTATGTAAGGAACAACATCAATTACTACGGCATTAAGGTCGATTTCGAACAGGGTAAAGAAATCATAAGGAAAACTTTTAGGATGAAAGAGGAGTTGGTGAGGAAGTACTTAAGTGAGCTGCAAAACTTTTAAAAGGGGTTCCTTGTTTTCTTGGACATGGGCAAGCTGTTGGTACCACTGGAGACGTACCTTTCCTCTGGGATAAGGATAGGCTCGAAGTTCAAAACCAAATACATGGAGGAGTTCATATACAAGATAAGGCCAGATGGTTTGGCACTCTTCAACGCCAATAAGATAGATGAGAGGTTAAGGATAGCCGTGAAGTTCCTCTCAAGGTACGAGCCAGAGGACATAATGGTGGTCTGCAGGAGGGAGAATGGGATAAACGCGGTCAGGATGTTGGGAAAAGTGACGGGCATGAACGCCGTGCCTGGAAGATACCTGCCAGGGACCCTAACCAACACCTCCTATACCTTCTACAAAGAGGCGAAGGTCCTCTTCGCGTGTGACCCTTGGGTGGACAGGAACGCGATAGAGGACGCTGTGAAGGTAAACATCCCAGTCGTGGCTATATGCGACACCAACAACACCCCTAACAACGTGGACCTAGTCATCCCTGGGAATAACAAGGGGAGGAAGGCGTTGGCTACCATGCTCTGGATCATAGCCAGGGAATTCTTGAAGGCAAAGGGGAAGATAAAGTCTGATAAGGAGTTCCCCTATAAGGTCGAGGAGTTCATGGGGGAATAGGAAGATTTTTCTTCTGGGAAAGAGAAGGATGAATATGAGAAAACCCGTCGTCGCTGGGACCTTTTACCCTGGAGAGAAGGATGAGTTAAAGAGGATGATAAAGTGGTGCGAGGAACACGAGCTTGGGGCGAAGAAGGGGGGATTGAACGCTAAGTATGGGATAGTTCCCCACGCGGGTTACATGTATTCCGGACCCTGTGCCACCCACACCTACAAGAACCTGAAGGAGAGCAAGCTCTACGTGATCCTGGGGACGAATCACACAGGGTACGGAAGAGGCTATGGGGCGAGTGGGGAGGACTGGGAGACCCCTTTGGGGATCGTGAAAACGGACAAGGAGCTCGCGGAAAAGATAGGGATAGATGAGGAGGCCCATAGGTATGAGCATTCCATAGAGGTCCAGCTCCCCTTCTTGCAGTATTACTTTAAGGGCTTCAAGATCCTCCCCATAAGCGTGAGAGACGCTAACCCAAGGGAGCTCGCTAAGGAGCTGATGAGATTGTTGAAAGGAAGGGATTTCTCGGTCATCGCGAGCTCTGACTTCACCCACTACGGTCCAGCTTACGGTTTTTTCGGGCCCAAGGACCTGGACAAGCTGGCGCTGAAAGCAATCGAAGAGGTGAACGTGAGGAAGTTCTTGGAGGTCGCGGAGCAGACCACCATCTGCGGATATCTCCCCATAGCCACACTGCTGTACATGGTGAAGAAGGAAGGGCTCAGGGGGAAAGTTTTAAAATACTACACGAGTGCTGATATCATCAGGAGCATAAACTTCGTGGGATACGGG
The DNA here is from genome assembly GCA_003660925.1 of Nanobdellota archaeon. Classification (GTDB taxonomy): domain Archaea; phylum Nanobdellota; class Nanobdellia; order B33-G15; family B33-G15; genus B33-G15. The sequence goes on along the minus strand of QMVD01000031.1, from coordinate 4,041 downwards.
AGCGTGGTGTTCGTATGAATAGGGAATTCAACGTGCCGGAATATTTCTTCGATGAGCCAGAGATCGAAGAGGAGGAAGAGGTTTTCTACGACCTCGACGAGGAGTCAGAAGAAGAAGTGGAAGAAAAAATAAAGTATTATATCGGTTAGTCTATCTTCACCTTCACCCCTTTCTTTTTCTTCTCTGCTTCCGCCTTCTTCACTTGGATCTCCAAGATCCCGTCCTCGTAGTGCGCCTTTGCTGTCTCTGGGATCACCTTGACCGGGAGTATCCTGGTGGTCATGAACCCCTTGTGACTCATCTCCCTCCTGTAATACCCTTCCTTCACTACCTCCTTCCTCTTCTTCTTCTCAGCCCTGACTTCCAAAGTGTCCTCCGTCAGGTTTATGCTTATGTCCTTCTTGCTCACCCCTGGGATCTCCATCCTTATGATTATGGAGTCCCCTGCGTCCACAAAGTCCGTGAGGGGTTCCCTGATCTCGCCGACGCCTCTCCTCCACATCTCCCTCATGATCCTGTCCATCTCCCTCCTCATCCTTTCCATTTCCTCGAATATGTCCCAAAACATGGCCATCACCTTTTTATTTGTTACAAGGGATATGAAGAAGGTGGGGAATAAAAAGGTTTTGAGGGTGAACGGGAAGGCTTTCGAAGTATATGATGGTTTGCTCACCTATCTCGGGCTCATGTTTAAATCACCAAAACCCATAGCCTTAGTCTCCAAGGGCAGGACGGACATACACACCTTCTTCGTTTTTCACGAGATAGACGTGTTCTGGGTGAAGGATAACAAAGTGGTGAAGAGGGTGAGGACCAAACCCTTTAGGCTTTACTTGGGAACGGAAGCGGACTACGTCTTAGAATGCCCTCCGGGTTTTCTAGAAGCAGAAGAAGGGGAGGAGCTATCCCTCACCTTGACCGCCAAGCCGTAATCGAACTCCTTCATCTCTCTCGAGTTCAATAAAGAGGTGCCAACGGCGAGCAGTTCGTCCTTCTCGTCCACTACCAAGACTTCCTCCCTTGGTAGGATTTCTCCCTTGACATCTCGGACGAACTTCGCGAACACGTTCCCTCCCTTCTTGATCACTTCCTTCACATCTCTCTCGACCACGACCCTATATCCTTTAACCTTCTCGTGGAACAACCTTGCCCCTCCCATCTTCAGGGAGAAGAACCCATCGTTCCTCAGGGTGGCCAGTAATTCCCCTTTAAAATAAATCCTCCTTATCCTCCCCGTCCCCCCCTTCTCTATCTTGACGTTTTTGGGGAAGATGTTCACGCCGAACTGATAGAGGGATATGTCCCTTATCAGCTCGTAATCGCTCAGCTCTTTCTCTTCGAATTCGAACCTCGTTCCCTCAGCGTTGAAAGGGTAGACCATGGAAAGTGCTGGGCTCATCCTCCCCAGCCTTTCCTTCGCCCTCCTCTTCGCCCTCTCGACTTCAGGCCTCCTGAATCCTAAATAGAAGATGGCTTTCCTTTTCCTCACAGGGTCATCCTTCCAGAAATACTTCCCCCTCCTCACCATGAACTTAAAGGCCTCTAAAAGTTTAGGGTGGGACATGGCGTATTGGCACATGAGCTCGAACAATCTCCCCTCCCTTATCGCCTGTCTGATCTCCTTCATGGTCTGGGAAAGAACCCACAGGTTATGCTCCGCAATAGCCTCCTCATCCATCTCGCTCACGTCATGGGAAGAGCAGATGGGACAATTGCAAGGGAGTTCCTTCAGTTCGCTTATCTTCCTCGTCCCGTACCTCGTCATGTATCTTCCTTCCCTCGCGTAGAGGGCATAGCTGGCGGAGTCAAAGGTGTCATACCCTATGGCCACCAAGAAGGGCATGATCATGGGGAGTCCAGCCCCAAAACAATGGACTGGTTTGTTCCTCGGGAGGAGGGGGAGGACGGTCATGCCTTGCTTAATCACGGAGAGGAAGTCGTAATTGATCAGGTAAGGGACCACGGAGCCCACGGCATACATGTCAAAGTCCAGAGATCTCATGAACTTGGCGGATTTCCTCAAGAGGTCGGGATAAGTTGCTCCTTGGATGGGACCTGCCCAGTTCCCCGGAGGGCTCAACTCCTTCCACTCCCTCGCCCTCCTGAACGTCTCCACGACCCCCTTCTTGACCTCCTCATATTCCCCGTAGGAAGGGACGTCCAAGATGATCCCTATGTCGCTCTCTATCTTCACCTGGTAGTCTATGATCTCTCGATTACTCACCTCCAGCCCTCCGTAGAGCATGAGCTGATATGCTCCAGAATCCGTCATGACGATCCCATCGAAGAATCGGTGAACGTCCCCTTTGAAACCTTCCTTCAGGAGGAAGTAGGCGTTCATTATCACGCCTTGAAAGCCCATCTTCTTCAGTTCCTCCCCCCTCTTCTTGATGACAGGGAATATGGCTGGGGTCTCCATGCTCTTTGACCCTATCTTGACCTTCCCCAGCCTAGCGCACAAGTCCCTGTCCTTCACCTCAAACCTCATAAGGCCGAAGAAGAAGGGGGCGCTAAAAAACTTTCTCTATGCGGATGATCCTGTGGGCTGGTATGAAGGCGTCCTTCAGGTAAAACCCGTCCTTCCTCACCGCGGTTATCTCTTCCCCCTTTATTCTTCTCTCCCCTTTCCCGTCCCTCACTGTTATGACCAACCTCTTCACATCCCCAGCATACCATTCCTTCAGGATATCGTCCATCCTCATGCTCTTACTTAATGTGTCGGATTTAAATACGTGACATGATGCGCTTCGCGATCTCAAAACAATTCCGGATGAACTCTTCAAATTCCTCTAGACTTTTCCCCTTTAAGTCGGGTATCTCCATGTTTTCACCTAGGATCTCGCCAATCGTGAAAGTTTTTCCCTTTGCCTTGGGGAACCTCTTGATGATTTCACCCTTCAAGGAGCTTTCAAAAGAGAGGATCAAGTCCGAACTCGCGACGTCTTCCTTCTTCAGGGTCTCTACCTTATAATCGGATAAGTCTACCCCAAACTTGGTCGCGGATTCTCTTATGACATCTACTTTCAGAGGAGACATGCCCGCATACTTCTCGCTCAGCCCTCTGGCGAACGCGTTGACCCCGAACTTCCTCAAGACATATGCCAAGACAGGACTTCTGAAGACGCCGTGCTTGCACACCACACATATCTTCATGCTTGAAAAGGAGAAGGAGGAAATTTAAAACGTTCGGACGTACAGTTCCTCTGACAACTTCCTAATCCCTTCGAAGTCGAACTTGGTGATGACCTCACTCACAGCTTCCTTTGGGGAGAGCCCCTCATTTACCAAGTTAAGATACTTGTTGCTCACGTAAGAGGAGAGAAGGAATGCGAATTGCGGATCGCTGACTGGTCTTGGGGATGACTTGAGTATTCGCTCGAAGAGCATCATCTCCAAGTCCTCATCGATCCTCCCCAGCCCCCCTTGGGCCCATAGTTCTACTAAATGGGCTGGCCCCTCGGTGAGGTCTACCCCGTGGATCAGGAAAGGTTCTTCTATGTCTTCCTGCTGTACTAGATAAGAAGCGATGTCGAGAGGGGAAGGTATCTCTTCTCCTCTCAAGGTCAACACTTTGCTCGCAGGAATTTTAGCCTCTCTCACCTTCCTTTTCCACTTTTCGAGGTCTCTCACCTCGGCATAATAGAACCTGTGGGTGAGCTCATGAGCTATCTGGGGAAATATCCCACGCGCCCATGGGGATCTGGATGATGCCCGTCAAGGAGCAGAATTCGAAGTAAGGAGAATAGGATAAGACGAAGTCCTCCTCGCTGACGTTCACTTCCAATCCCAACTCGTTCATGACTCTCTTGGCCTCCTCTATCTCGGAGAGGATGTATTCTAAGTCCATGAAATCCTCGTAGACACATCGGCTTTTAAGCTTAATCAAAACGTAAATAAAGGGGTCAAAATTAGAAAAGCCATGGATATCTGGGCGATCGGAGGATATTCGGAGATCGGAAGGAACATGACCGCGGTTAGGGTGGGAGACGATGTGGTCGTCTTAGATATGGGTGTCTGGGTGGAGAAGCTTGCCGCCCATGA
>QMVD01000030.1 GCA_003660925.1 Nanobdellota archaeon | reverse complement strand
AGTTTAAATAACTTTCGCTCGCTTTAAACTTTTTAAATGGTCAACAAGTCTTGAGAGTAGGCCCCGGTAGCTCAGTGGTAGAGCGTCCGGCTGTTAACCGGAAGATCGCAGGTTCGAATCCTGCCCGGGGCGTTTAACTGACTTGGCGAACCACCTCCACGAACTCCTTAACCTTCCTCTCATCAATCCTACACTCATAAGGTTTAACGTTTCTCTCGTCCCTCCTTCTAGAACCCTCCTTCAGAGAGGTGCTAACTATACAGCCATCAGCGTACCTGAGGAGTTCCCTTATGTTGTCCTTGTTAGCCCCACTGCCAACTAGTATGGGGAAATCCCCTACAGCCTCCCTCACCCTCCTCAACTTCTTCAAATCTGGTACTTCTCCCGTCCACCTTCCTGTCACTATCAGGGCATCAGAGCCAGAGGCGATTGCCTGCCTCGCCGACTCTTCTATTTCTTTTTCCTTGAGCATCCTCGCGTGTTTCACCTGGATATCCGTGAAAAGGAGCACATCTTTCGCTTTGATTCTCTCCCTGAACTCAATGACTTCCTCGGCCTCTCCATAGATGTCTCCAAAATCCGTTCTCACGTTGTCGACGAAAACAGGTATTCTGACAAATTCTGCCCCACAAACCTTAGCGATACTTAACGCCGCCCTGTAATCGTTCCAAAGTACATTGACACCAATTGGTATCCTCGACTTTTGAACGATATTTAATGTCAGAAACGTCATCGCGGAAACCGTTTCAGGACCAACGAATATCTTATGAGGTATGTCGTAGTTGTTTTCCACTATGACAGCATCTACTCCTCCTCTCTCGAAGGCCCTTAAATCCTTTAAAGCGGTCTTGAGGATGTCAGAAAGATTGGTGAAACCCTCATAACCGAGTAAGGGTTTGAAGTGTAATGCCCCAATTATCAGCTTCCTCGTCTTGAGTGTCTCTTGCAATCTCATCGTTCTCTAAAGTATAATACTGGGTTTAATTTTTTTAGGTTAGTGAAATAAATCCTACTAGTTTTTTTCAAGACCTTCTCCAAGTTCTTCAGGAAACTAACTCTTTTGTTGCTCCTCCTTCAAAGACTTATGGATCTCTACCCAGAACAAGAAAGATGGGAGGTAAAAGACCTCCCCCATCACACTCACATCCGGGATCATCACCTGCTTGTGTTGGGGTTTCACTTCGTAATCGGGGAGCATCCCCCTCAACGAGTTCAACGAATTTATGGCCTCCTGTGTCGGGGGAAAGTCGAACTTCAGGACCAAATAGCCCTCCTCCACTTCAAGCGAGAAATCGAATGAACGGCTCCTCAGAGCGAAGGACCCATATCTCTCATAAGCTTCTCTTATCACTTCTGGTGTGTAACTTGCTTTGAGGGGCTTCACCACTTCGAGTTCGCTGTCCTCTCTTTCCTTCACGATGTTCTCCAAGTGGGGTATGTCCATGCCAATTATCTTAAGACCCTCCAGGATCTCGGCGAGGGTCTTTTTGACTTCCTCCATATTTGTTATCACTTGAGAGGAACATATAAAAATGTTTTGAAAAAGAAAGTTAAAGTTTGTAAACGATGTCCCCTTCCCTAACCCTTTCCTTCACCTTCAATCCTATCGAGTCTCCTGGTCCCGCCTCCTCGACCGGTTTATGTTCTATCTCCATGGACTCCACGGTCTGTTCGAAGTCCGTGTTCTTCCCTTTTATCCTTATGTTGTCCCCTACCCTCAAAGTCCCGTTTAGCTCCACAACGGCCACGCTTATCTTGTTGAAGAAATGGGTCACCCTTCCTACTTCCTCCATGAATTAACTTGGGCCTGAGGGGTTTAAAACCTTTTGATTGGGTGTCACTCCTCTCAGATAATTATATAAAGCGGAGTGAGATTTTGGTCTCCATGAACATGAAACAACTGAGAACTCTCTTACGAAGGATGAAGTTGGAAGTCCCCATCTCCTTCACAGAGTACGCCCTTCTCATAGAAGGGTTTGAAATAGAAAAGATAGAAGAGGAGGAAAGGCCTCTCGTCCAAATTCCTTCTCTGACTATAAGGAGGAAGGGAGGTACGCTAAGGGTGCCAGCCTCCGATATCTACGATTCCTTAATGGAGGTTCTTAAGAGAAAAGGTCTCACCCCCGAACATCACGGACCTTTTGGACGATGAAGGGAGATTAGTCCATTCCGCCCGGGGGCTAGAAGAGATATTGATAAGAGAACTGAAGGAACTAGGGGATGAGGCAGTGGCAGTGAAGGGAAACGAAGTAAGACGCGTCTCAAATAGCGGGTTAGAGTTCGCGGCATACGTTACGGGATTTTACAATACGGGAAAGAAAATCTACTTCATCCCAATCGGAGAGGAAAACTGTCCCTATTACCAAAGAGTGCCAGAAACTTTGAAGAAATTGGGAGCAAACGTCATAACCTTCACAAGGGGGAGGGCTCCGTATCGTTTGAAGCCCCTGAAGATGATCCTCACCGAAAGAGTGCGAGAAAATTCGCGGAAAAAGTATTTAAGTCCTGAGTAAAAGTGGAAGATTAGGTGTCGGTGATGCGACTCCAACACAAATCGAGGGCTTGAAGCTCCTTCTAGTTAGGGCTCTCAATCGAAAACAGATCCTCATCCTCAAAGAGCTGAGCGAAAGGGATTTTGAGAACCAGACTAGGGCCATCTCTTCCGTGTGTGAGAAGTTCTCTCTGCCCGAATCTACTGTGAGGTGGAATTATACCAGGTTGAGGGAATTAGGACTCGTTTCAGGAGGTTCTTTAACGGATTTGGGAAAGCTCGTCGTCAGGCTCCTTGATGGTCGGCGTGGTGTAGGTGGTAGCACAGGGGCCTGTGGAGCCCCAGGCCTGGGTTCGAATCCCAGCGCCGACCCAAAAACGGCGGGAGGTGGTGAAGGTGGGACTCGAAGACTTGCTTGAGGGTGGTGATGTTCATGAGGTTAGTGAGGATGGATGAAAGGGTGGGGAAAGACGTCGTGAGGCTTTACTGCGAACCGGAGACATGGGGCTATCCTCCTTGGAATGAGGCCATGAAGTGCGCCTCATGCGGAAGGCAATACGGAGTGCCAGAGCTCGAGGAGAGGTTCGGGAAGAACTGGAGGGAGATGGGGCTAAAGTGCGAATGTGGAGGGGAGTTGAAGCCATTTTGGAGCCCAGAGGAGGTGGAAAAGGAAGTGAGAGAAGTGTTGGAGAGGGGTTTTGGGTTAGCTTTCTACGAGGGAGAGAAGATAGTTGGGTTCACCATGGGCGTATTCTTGAAGTTGCCGGAAGTTAGGGAGAGGTATGGGGAGGAGATAGCAGAGTACTTCAGAAGGAGAGGGGTGGCTGAGGTGTTCTATGCCATGGATACAGCAGTGCGATACGAGTACAGAGGGAAGGGATTGGGGACCATGTTGGTGAGGGAGAGGCAGAAGTACGTGGAGAAAGTTGTGGAAGGGTGTTTCGGCAGGACCAAGAACCCCGTCATGATAAGGATCCTAGAGAAGAATGGATTCGAGAGGACAGGGATATTTGACCCGAACTATCCGGATAGGGAGTTCATAGCAAAAGTAAAAAGGGGGGGAAAGGTATGAAGAGTATGGAGTTGAGGCCTCCAAAGGGAATGAGGGATTTCCTCCCAAAGGAGAAGAGGATAAGGGAGGAAGTGATCGGGAAGATAAAGAGGGTCTTCGAGCTCTATGGGTTCGAACCCGCGGAAACTCCAGCCCTGGAATACGCGAAGTTCTTGGAGGGAAAGTATGGGGAAGAAGAAAAGCTGATTTACAAGTTTCAGGATAGGGGAGGGAGATGGCTCGCCTTGAGGTACGACCTAACCGCCCCCCTAGCGAGGGTCATAGCCAGCAACCCGCAGCTTCCCCTCCCCTTCAAGAGGTATGCCATAGATAAGGTGTGGAGGTATGACAATCCTCAGAGGGGGAGGTATAGGGAGTTCTATCAGTGCGACGTGGACATCGTGGGGAGCAAGAGCATGATGGCGGATGCGGAAGTAGTGGCTTGTGCTTTCAGGGCGCTTAAGGAGTTAGGGTTTGATACAGTAGTGAGGATAAACAACAGGAAGCTGATGAACTACATCATGGGGAAGATTGGGGTGAAAAAGCCCTTGGAGGCCTTCAGGGCCATGGACAAACTGGACAAGATCGGGGAGAAGGGTGTGGAGGAGGAGTTGAAGAGGAGAGGGATAAAGAAAGTGAGGGAGATCATCGAACTGTTGGAGGTCAGGGACTTAAAGGAAGTGGAGAGGAGATTTGGAGAGAGCGAAGGGTCAAAGGAACTGAGAGAGTTATTCAACTACTTGGATGAATGCGAGGTGAAATACGTCTTTGACATATCCCTAGTAAGAGGTTTGGATTATTATACGGGTCCCGTCTTCGAGATATCCAGCGAGTTCGGTTCTATCGCCGGAGGCGGGAGATATGATGGGTTAATTGGGATGTTCTCCGGAAGGGACATTCCAGCTACCGGGATCTCGTTGGGTCTCGAGAGGATCATAGAGATCATGAAAAAGGAAGGGATGATCAAGGACCCCGGAGTGAAGGCCAAGGTCTTCGTGGCAGAGGTGAACCAAAAGGAGAGAGCCTTAAGGATAGCTGAGAAGTTGAGGGATGAGGGGATAAACACGGAAATGAACTTGATGGAGAGGAGTTTAGGGAAACAACTAGAGTACGCTGATAAGAGGGAGATAAGATGCGTCGTCATCGTTGGGAAGAGGGAAAGGGTGACGGTAAAGGACATGGAGAGCGGGAAGGAAGAAGAGGTGGAGGAGGAGAAGGTAACATTTAAGATTAAGGAGTTCTTGAAATAAATCATGGAACTGGAACCCCAAAGGGTCCTCGTCGGACTTCTCCTCTTGATCTTCTTCTTCATCCTCTACGAGAGGCTCATGAACCCTCAGTTCTTGGGGTTGTTGGGAGTGAACTTCAAGCCTTATGTGATGGAATTCATGGAGCCCATCTTCATAGTGGGTATGATAACCTTCGTGGTGCTCTTCATCTTCGGTGCCAGCCCCATCTCCTCGTTGGCCGTCGCCCTCTTGGGCTTCTTCTGCTACTACACCTTCACAAATCCCACGTTCCTCGCTTTGTTGGGCTTGAGTTACTCGGAACAGACTTATACCCTCATGTGGATAGATTACCTGAGGCCCGTCCTCATCAGCGGGATCGTCCTAGGAGCTTCCTTCATTCTCTTGAAGTTCAGGTATTGAAAAAGATTTAAAACCGCTTTTTCATCTTTCAAATTGCGGGCCCGTGGCCTAGTCTGGTGGGGCGCTGGTCTTATAGGGCTGCGTCCTAAGCAAACCAGAGGTCCTGGGTTCAAATCCCAGCGGGCCCATTTCTTCTGATCAATGGTTCAACGAACTCCTTCAAGATCCCCTCCACTACCCTCTCCAGGGAACCTCCCTTGTACACTTCATACCTCCTGAAAGAGAAGAGTTCTCCTTTTTCTTCCCCCTTTGGGATGGCACAGAGTAAGGAGTCCTTTGTTCTCAAGTAATAACCTCTTAGCTTCGAAAGAGGAGAGGTCACCTTTCGATTGAACTTGTCAGGGAGGTTAACTAAAGGACCTTGAGAGGTCGAATAAATGAGTTCGGGAGGAGGGTCACAAAATATTTGGTTCGCCCAAAGATAGGCTCTCACTCTAGAGGCCAAGTATTCCCCCAGCCTCCCAATCTCCCTCACACCTTCAGGAGGACTGTCAAGATTACAAATGAGTTCCACTTCTTTCTTGAGTCGCTCATCGACCTCGGAAAACCCGCTTTCCTTCAAGATCCTCTCGAGCTCGTTCAAATCGACCTTCTCTAAGCTTCTCCTTAGTTCTTCACAGGACACTTTCATAGACCTCTATCACCCTCTTAGCAATCCTGGACCAATCGAGCTTCTTAGCAAACCTCATTCCATTCCTCCTGAGTTTTTTCCATAATTGACGGTCCTCCATGAGCCTCTCTATGGCCTGAGCTATTTCTCCAGCCTTGGGACTCACCACGAGGGCGTTCTTCCCATCTTCCAAGTATTCAGAAAAACCACACCCGTTGGATATGATCAGAGGGGTCCCGCTTGCCATGGCCTCCAGAGCCACTATCCCGAAGGACTCGTACAAGGAGGGCAGGACGAAGACCTTGGCCCTCCCGAGGACTTCGATGAACTCCTCCCTTTCCAAGAACCCGAGGAGATGCACATATTTTTTGACCCCTTTTTCCCTGATCACTCTCTCTATCCACTTCCCGCCGAACACGTCTTCTCCCGTCATCCTCAACTCCCTCTTGCAAAGCTTTATGGCATCCAGCAGTTCCAAGATGCCCTTCTGCTCTGTCAACCTCCCGGAATAAAGCACGAAGTCCCCTCTCTCCTCGTCCCTTTTGAACTCAGAATACTTAATTCCATTGGGAATCTCATGTATCTTCTCTCCCCTTACGCCGTACTCTCTAATCATCTCCTCTGTCATGGAAGGTGAGAGGGAGATGATGGCCTTTGCCCTCTTCATACTACTCCTCTCCAGCCTGAATCCTAAATGAGAAGTGAGCATGGCGAGCCTTCCGAAGGTGAAGAGGCGCTTCGCCCTCACCTTCTTGTGAAAAACCGTGGAAAGATAATGGGAAGTCACGACGATGGGCTTACGGGAGAGGATGGGAGAAAAGGAGTTGTCGTGGATCAGGGAAACGTCTCCGAGTTTCATGAGATAGAGATTCGAAAGGAGAAAGAAGCCGGCCCACTGTGCTGGGATGGGACCGGATATCTTGGTGGAGTGGAGCCTGACGTTCTCATGTCTATACCCCTTCGCGCTCGATATTAACTCTACCCTCACGCCTTTATCGGCAAGGGCTTCTGTCAGGTTCTTACAGTACATCCCCACACCAAAGCAGTGAGGGGGAAACTCTGGGGCGAGAAAGGCAACCCTCATGTTCTTAACCAAGATGGTTACGTTTATATTGTTTCCCCACTAAGGAATAAGAGAGCCCCCGTCGTCTAGTCCGGCCAAGGATGCAGGCCTTTCGAGCCTGAGACCCGGGTTCAAATCCCGGCGGGGGCATCAAGTTCTCCTCAGTTTCCACCTGGAAGAAGTAGAGTTAATAGGTGTGCCCTCGAATACTTTTGGGAACTTGTGGAGCAACCTCCTAAGCTGGTACACCCTTACTCCTAACTTCCTGGACATCTCTTGCTCGCTGCTTTCAGGATTGCCTTTTAAGTAGGAATACACTTTAGCAAGTAAGAGGTAATCCTCTCTGCTTCCACCATCGAAGATGAGGGAGATGGTTTTAGGCACGAGTCTCACTAACCTCTCCAACTCTCCTTTCTCCAAAAGTTGTTCTAAAGTCATCTTCCCCAAGGCCGCGAACCTGAGGGATGTGATGTCAGATCTGGACAGCATCTTTCCACTCTCCCTCATTTCCTCCTTCACGCCATCCAAGGGGAGTCCTCGCCTCTTCAGGACTTTATACAGAGAAGCGATGGAGTGGAAGTTCTCTCCATAAATCTCTTCTAGACGCCCTAGCAATCGTTCTTTTACGATCTCTCTTGCACCTTCTTTCCCGTGTTCCATCACGAGCTCTTGCCACCTGGTGTATCCTCCCATCTGACCTATGAGCTTACGTATCTCGTTAAGATCTCCGAGATGGCCATAATGTTCCAAGAGGTTTTCCTCCAATATCTTCCTGCGATACTCTCTGGCTCCTTCCTCCCCTAACACCTCCACGAGTTTCCTCCACGCTTTCCTACCCCTTTCTCTACGCGTTTCCTCGTCTATGCTCTGCCTAGCGAGTTGGCAGATGACCTTCCCCCAATTCTCACCATACTTCTCCCTCAAAGCTTGTCTAGCTTTCTCTAAGCCGGGGGTATTTTTACCCAACTGCTTAGCCCTCTCCCTCCCCTTTCTCAAGTTCCTCTCTCTGATCTCTCTAGCCTCTTCAGGATTTTCCTTTGCCCACCTCCTCAGAGATTGTGAAGTGAACTCTCCTAACTTCACCTCCTCTTCCACGACATCCTCCAAGCTGTGGCCGGTGGTCTCCACAATTTTCTCTAAAATCCTCTTTGGGACTGTCTTCCTATAGCCTTTGTAGTAATTGTAGAAGGTCTTAGGAGATAAGCCTAAACTTTCAGCAGCATCTTTCAAGCCACCCTTTTTCCTCACATATGTCCCGAGAACTTCTTCCCTTTTACCTTCCTT
>QMVD01000029.1 GCA_003660925.1 Nanobdellota archaeon | reverse complement strand
CCAACAAGCTGAACATCATGACTGACAAGGCCGCGTTCGCCAATGCGGTTATCTCCATCTGTCCCCTCATTTCAGCTGTGCCTCCGTGTAAATCCCATTATAATCCATCCCCAACACCATCCCCTTATACTCAGGGGTCAACCTTATGTTTCCCCCTCCAGTCTTGCTTATCCTCAATTCGTATCTATCATATCTAGATTGGAAATAAGCATCCTTCCTTTCTACATAATTTGCGGGCCATATGAGGTCTGTATCTAGCTCATACTCCAGATTGAGCTTCTCGAAGAGCCACTCTATGGCTTTTACATATGTGAGGATGGGGCTATCCACCCTGAACCTCCCCTGAACTTCCGGCGCATCCGCGAACCAGTACTCATTTCCCCCTTCTTCCTTTATCAACTTCTCCGGCAAACTCAACGCAGTTATCTCACTTTCTGGGTTGTCATAATTAATCGTCAGGTTGAAATCGTCTCCCACCAAGTTCGTGACCTCATAGCAAAAGATCACGAAGGAGCCGTTGAACCTCCCATCTTCCGTCCTCTTCACCCTCCTCTCACATAATTTAGTTCCCTCCTTGCTTATCATCTTCCCCGGGTTCACGAAGATAGTCAAGGTCCTCGTCTGCCCATCCCTCTCAACTTGTTTTATAGTCTCCAGGATGTCAAATAAATCCTTGGGATAGTACTCGCTGTTTTCATCGCATAGAGTATCAAACAACTTCCTCTCCTTACTCAACTCTATAGCTCCATCCTTGACTGGGAAGTTAGTGAATTCATAATCAGTGAGGTTGTAAGCTAGATAATACCTCAAGAAGCACATGTCCTCCCCATTTAATACCATCAACTTGTTTATCTCCCTCTCCCTCCCCGCCTGAACGTATCTCAAACTCACCGCTCCCGTCTTCCCAACGTAGAAATCGTAGAAGTTGTGAATTATCTTGTTGTCCCACTCTAGTATGATCTGACCGTTCAGCAGCAAGTCCACGATATCTAACAGAGGGTTTTCCGACCTACAAGAGGCATAAGTGGTGAGCCCCTTCAACGTCCCTTTGAGGATGGTCTTAGTGGCACCCAGCTTGGAGTAGAGCCCTGCGACAGTGGCGAATCCTTTTTTGAAGAAGTTCTTGACTTGATCTTTCGTAGCGCTTGCGAGGCTCTTTAATGAAGCTCTTATACTCCCCTCAGCCATCTCTCTGTTGGCAGAGCTACTTAGGTATTCGAGGAATAACTGGGTATCATAGGTAGTTTCTCCTTCAGATATGGACTTCCTCAAGGACTTCTTTACGCTTTCCTTCTCCGCTTCCGCAGAAGTTCCATACAATTCGGCTAACTCCCTCGCCCTCCTTTCTGCGAACTCGTCCATCGCATCATCTAAATTTTTCCCAGCCTTCTTCGCCAGTTCTTCAAAAGTGTTCTCAGCAACTTCCTCTAAAGTTTCTTCAGCAACTTCCTTTCTAAATGCCTCCCCTACCTTGAAGAACCTTGACTTAATTTTTTTTCCTACCCACCCCAAAAAAGCAGGAGAGAAATCAAAATACAAACAACCTGTGATGGGGAAACCTAGACCTACCGTATTATGAGTAAAACTGGCAGAAGCCCCAACAGACCTTATCCTTATGTCTCCCTGACACCTCCATTCGGATAAATTTCCATCCCAGTAACAAGTATTCGGTCCAGAATATCTTATGGTCATCTCTTCTGGAGCTGCATAGATTCCGTCCACCAATGCTTCCACTTGGGTCGCGAAGAATTGTGCAGGTAAACTAGACTTTATCTGAAATAATCCTACAGCATTGGCATAGTTCAACGATAATAACAAGAAGGCACCAGAAGACAAAAGAACCCCTATGCTAACCAACATGGACGCCCTCATTATGAAAGAAGAAAGAACTAAGGAAGGTTATAAAGTTTTTTACCTCGGTATTGGCATTAACATTCTCTTCTTCAATACTTCCTCTAGGTTTTTCACCTTGAAATATATGGGCCTTCTCTCCTCCCCATTTTCGTATGCTAAATGCTTTAACACACTAGCTTTTATCTCCTCGTGTAGAAGTATTGCTGTTGTTAGACCTTCTCCCTTCTTGTGATGCCTCTGCCATACCTCGTAAGCTCTGTTATCGCCAGCAGCTAAGAGCATTGCAAGCGCATAATTTACAAAACTTCTTGCATCATATTCAGCGTCTCGGTCTACCTCACCTTTATCATATTTCTGAATGAGCCTTTCGAGATTTCCCTTTAACCCTTCGAACACATCTTGGCCATCAAGAGTCCATCTTTCATATACTTTGGGTAAAAACTTACCAATTTTCCCCTTCACCATGTACCGATATGCTACTTGCGCCTTCAAAGGATCTAGTATGTCATATGGAAGCCCGGTTTCTTTCAATACCTCCTCCAAATCCACCAGAGTGACCATGTGATCCGAAGCTATAGAAGCCCCCAAGAACGTGTGGCCGATTATCCACGCTAACCCTTTCCTCGCCTTCCAAGTCTTACTTTCTTTAACTTTCTTGTCTTTCCTACCGAATAGACCCATTTTTGCATCCCTCCCCCTTTCCTAGTTAATTTTTGAAAACAGGGATTTAAAAACATTACTATCATTTGGGAGGGGTAAAAATCGAAAAACTTATTAACGGGGCAAGACCATAAACATTAGGAAATGCGAAGGTTAGTTCCCTTTCTTTTCCTCCTTTTCCTATCCACTTCCCTCGCATTAAGGGTAGATTACGAGTTGGGGGAAGAGGTACACTTGAAGATAACCGACATCTTACATAAAAAGACGAGCAGTTACTATGTGAGTTATACCGACACTTGCTATCAGACCATAAGTCATTGCTCAAAATATGAGACCATCACCTACGAGTGTGGGACGGAGACCTACACCGAGAGGAATTGTGGATGGTCATGGGAGTGTAAATACGAACCAAAGTGCGGTTATTTCATAGACGGGGTCAAGTGTGATAAGTGGTTCCTTTTCATTTGTTTGCACTGGTCCTTGAAATACAGTTACAAGTGTGTCTACGTTAAGAGCTGTGAGTGGGTCCTGAAATGTGAGGACGTCCAGAAGGAAAGGCCCAAGTATTGTTCTGAAGAAAGGTGTGTTTCCAAAGAGGAGAGGAAGGAACCTTACTCCTGTATCAAGAGGAAACTAGTGACCAGGGAAACCGATTATTACAAGGTCGAGGTGAACGGGAGAACTTATGAGGGGAATCAGGAACCTTTGGAGTTGAATGTCCCGAGGGGTTATGTCCACGTTAAGGACCTAGTGGACGGAGAAGAATGGGACGCCTACTTCATGCCGTTGACCCAAAGGAGAAGTGAAGGAGGAGAAAGAGTGTTTGATTATAGGTCTGGGGAGAGTCACGAGGGGGTAGGGTTTGACCTTGATCTCCTATTCAACGGTCTTGCCCAGGAGACCTTGAACGCCTTCATGATCTCATTCGGGGGTGTCTTAGGCGTCGCTTTTTATCTCAGTAGGAGATATTATGGTCATCCATTAAAGGGCTTGATAATGAGACACTTCGACAAGTTCAGGTTAGATCTCAATGAGGGACTCCAAGTGAACGTTTGGCACATCGTAACCGGGGAAGATATGACGACAGCAGAGATGGTGGTTGACATGGGTATGGACATGTTGCCCGCAGGCACCATTTGCGCGAATACACTTGAGCTTACGCCAGTTGGTGCGTTCTTATGTGGCGCCTCCGTAGCAATTTCTGCTTACCCCGATGCAAGGGACAGCGTCAGATTCGTCCTTGGGAGAGAGGATGCCATTGTTGGAGGTTTAGCTATAGCAGGCTTGGTTTCAGAAATCCCTGGTTTATCGGAAACGCTTGATCCCCACCTTGCCTTTGCTAAGAACTTTTTCAAGAGATGCAAAGGCAAGTGGTGGTACAAATATGTAGAAGATCTGAGAAGGGTGCTCAAGAGAGAAGAGTTCAACGACCTCATGAGAAGGCTTGGAAAGAAACTCGACGACGTATCGGACGTCTTGGAGAAGAGGATGGATGACTTCTTCGCTTACTTGGGTGGTTTAATAAAGAAGGTAAAAGGACTGGACGGCTGGGAGGATTTCATGAGGGAAGCTGTGAAGTTGAATGCAAGAGTTGAACTCCCCTCAAAAGTTGACGACTTAAGCGTGTTCACGAGAGCGTTGAGGGAAGCCTCAAGTGCTGAGGAAGTTTGTGAGAAGCTGAAGAAAATGGGTTTCAGGAGTAATGACGTGAGCAAGATAGTGTTTGAAAGGACTATGAGGAGAAGAGGTTACGACGTGTTCGGTTACTATGACAGGTATGACAAAACTATACACTTAAATATAGAAAGACTAGCGCAAATGGAAGAAGATGGTCTATTTTTCCTTATCCATCACGAGTATTTGCACTCCTTTACAGTTGAGTATGGAACGGAGCTTGCAAGGAAGTTAGGTGACCTAAAAGAACTTTCAGAAGATGTCGATCAAATAGCACACGACCTATTCACCTTGGGACTCCTCAAAGAAGCGGATTCGGAACTTCTCAAGAGGTACAGGAAGGCATACTTAGAATGGTTAGAATCTTGGGGAGGAATTGAGTACATGGGAGATGTTGCACGAGGTAGGGCGGGAATTGACCCTGAAGTGATTTCAAAATTATTCGAGCGCGACAACCTGCCATTAATTTCAGCTTGGTTGTCACTCAAGGGCGAGGAGGCAGAGGGGATCTTTGGGAAAGTTATGGAGAAGGCCGCCCAGGGGCTAAGTAGAAAGGAGCTGGAGACGCTCGCGACGAAAAAAGATCTAATTGATAAACTCAAAAAGGTTTACAAAGATGTTATGGGTGGTGTTTTGTGAAGGAGAAAAAAAAGAATAAGGAACTCGAGGACTTCAGAAAAAAATTCTTGAAAGACCTTAGAGAAACTCTGAAAAGATGGAGGAAAGAGGACGAAGAATATTGGCGAAAACATCCTGAGGAGAAGAGGATGCATGAAGAAATATTGAGGGAATTGAAGAAGGAGAGGAAGGAGAGAGAGGAAAGAGATAAACGTTTCTTGGCAAGCTTAACGCCCGAACAGAAGAGGAGAAGGAGGGACATAATGAAAAAACTAAGGCCCCTCTTCTACATCTTTGTTCACCCTAACGAACCACCAGAAGAACGCGAGAAAGCGAAGAGACGGGCCGGAGAATTGATGGAGAGCCTCTTAAAAAAGTATTCCGTTGAAGAGATCCTCGAAGTGCTAACGGAAGACGAGAAGAAGAAGTTCATGGAAAGGTATGAGAGATATGAAGAAGAAGGCATCGCATACGGCCTCCCTCCTCTGTTCTAATGTTAAGAAGGGGTTTAAGTGAGCAGGAATGGAAGCCCTTGTATCATTGGGCAGAAGCAGAATATAAGAGGCGATTGAGAAGACAGAAGAGGGAACCGAAAACAGAATTTCTGAAAGAATTGACCCCAAAGCAGAGGAAGAAAAGGAGGTATGTGATAAGATTACTAAACAAATTGTTTTCATTATGTGTCAGCGCAATCACTCCAGAACAAGAACGCATAGAATACGCAAAAGAAGCACACAAATTGTTCGAGACGCTCCTGAGAAGATATTCAGCTGAGGAGATCCTTGATGTCTTAACTTACGAGGAAAAAGAAATGTTCTTGAAGAGGTATGAAAAGTATAAGAGGGGGGAGCCCCCTTACGAAGAGATCATCATCCTTATCTGATTCGTTTAAGAGCAGGACTCAAAACGGGACCAAAAATAGAAAAAGAAAAACAAGGACCTTAAACCTCACTTCCTCTTCTTTTTCTTCTTGGTGGCTTTCTTCTTAGTAGCCTTTTTCTTTTTCTTCTTCTTGGCCATTTCGTTTCACCGCTTTTTGACCTCCGATAATAATTGATTGCCTCTTGTTTATTAATTTTTTTATAAAGCCCGGGAAAAATCGCCGAAACTTATATAAAGAGGGAAGAGTTAGTAGTGGCTCACCCTCCCCCTTTCCTTACCATTTCCAACAACTTTCTCTTCAGCTTTTTCACCTCTTTCGGGTTCCTCGCTCCGAGGTATTCATATTCTTTCCTCGAATTCCTAATGATCTCCAACAACCTCTTCTTGAAACTGGTTATGCCGTATCTCTTCAACAACTTTTCGTACTTTCCCATATCCACTTTCCCACTCGCTAACAAGGCCAAGATGTCAGTTCTATCCTTCTGGCCCTTCACGGAGTCCCTCCTGCTCTTCTCGGCTTCCTGTTTCAAGATGAGGAGGATCTCAGGGGCAGGGAGCACGAATCCTTTAACTCTCATCGTGTTCTCGACGATTTCTTCCGTCGGGATGATGAATTTAGAGTAATGAATGACGTAGATGTCCACATCAACCCCCTCAACTCTGGCTTGGTATCTTCTCAAGAAGTCCGTTTTGCTCAAGCTCATGAGGTCTCTTAGCCTAGCTAGGTTCTCAAAATCAACTATCAAATCGATATCCTTTGACTTCAGGGCTCCTGTCAAAAAGTAAACAGCCCAACCTCCTATCAGGATGAAGTCTATCCTTCTCCTCAATTCTTTAAGTAAACTGAAGCTCTTATCGATAACCCATTCGCTCCAAAATTCCATCTATCCTCACCTCAAGTCTCTTTAGGAAGTCATTCGCGTACCAGCTCTTCAAGTTCCATAGGTCAACGAATATTTGAGCCACTGGGATCTCCTTGAACTTTAAGAGATGCTCATCGAGTTTCAGCACTATCAAGTTGGGTTCAAACTTCAAGTTCTCTTTCCCGAACCTCTCGAGAAAATCCTCCCTTCTTCCATAAACTACCACCTCCCCGTACTCTGAAGGGGCTTCCCTGAACCTCAACTTGAAGGCCGAATAAGCGGTTAAAATGGATCCAGGAGGTAGCATGGTTTCTATCCTTTCCACATCCTCCCTCAAGAATGTCTTGTAAACTACGTCTCCTTCTAACCTCCTGATGCACGCCCAGTAATAGAGGATCTTCTTGGGTTGAGTCACCCTCAAGCCGAATTTGCTCACCTCAACCGCGTTCATCCTCACTAAGGGTTTGATGGCGTGGTTAACTGTGCTGAGAGAAACCTCGCAACGCTGGCTTAGCCCCCTCTGAGTGAGCTTTTTAACCTCTCTCTCCAAGACCTCAAACAAGATCTCCCTGTAAACCCTTTCTATCTTCATGTTCGATTTTTCTTAAAGATTTTTTATAAAATTTTCGAAAAAAGTCGAAAACAATCTTTATAATAACCGTACATGTTTAATGAACATGAAGGAATTGAAAAAGATCGACACTGTCTCCTTCGCCATGGTCCTGACCATGATGCAAGCGATCTTCTTCGTCATCCTAGCTGGAGTCAGCGCTCTTACTTACGACATGACCTCCGCATTGGCTTACCTAATGATGATTCCCATCATGTTCATCGCGAACCTCTTCTCAGCGATACTCTACAACTTCGTGGCGAAGAGGATCGGCGGGATCAAGATAGAACTCGGATAAACTTGGACGCCCTCATTATGAAAGAAGAAAGAACTAAGGAAGGTTATAAAGTTTTTCACGCAACCTTCCTAGCAACCGGCAAGTAACCTGCCCTAGCTAGATGTTCCTCAATGTCCTTCTGAAGTTCCCTCCTGTACCCCCTTGTCAGAGCCCTTGCCACCAAGTTCTCTGGAACTAGGTGCCAATCCTCCAACAAATCCTCCAGATTCCCCTCCTCCACCCTCTCCGCCAACATCCTGTAATAGGGCTCATTCAATCTCTTCAGTTCCTCCCTGCTCAACTTCTCAGTTAACGGCTTAGCATCCTGAGGAATCCTCGTCCTCTTCAAGATCTTCGTCTCCTTGAACAACCAATCAGACCCGAGTATAAATGCAAGTTCACTATTTAGTCCCCTTTTTTCAAACTCATCGATTTTATCGTCCCTTTTTTCAACCTTTCTTGTAAGATAAGACAAAAGCCCCGAGATCTCTGAAGCAATACATGCTCTTACAAGGTATTCTTTCTCAGGGTTTAATAGGTTCCAGGTACACATACAGTTAACATTCTTTTTGAACCTACTTATATCCTCCTTGAAAGCACTGACCCCTGCAAGACCCACTTCCAGATAATAATACATCAACGTGGCCTTCAAATCATTCATGGGCTCATAAGGAGCCCCTGTTATGTTCAACATGTCCACTATGTGATACTT
>QMVD01000028.1 GCA_003660925.1 Nanobdellota archaeon | reverse complement strand
TGAACTTCTCGCTCTTGAGGAAGAACCCCAAGTATGGCACTATTTCCTTGACGGCCTTTCCCTGAGAGGTGTGGCACAGTTCCGCCACTTTGTCCCCTATCCTTCGAAATGTCTGCCTGTATTGTTTAGTTAAAGTCATCTTCCTTATTTTAGAGGGGCTCTTGAATGGAGTGAAGGTCTTGTAAACTTCTTCCTTCGAAAGGGAGACCCCAGCGGTCAGGAGGGTGTTGGCATATATCAGGAAGCGATAATAATTCATAAGTTTCGCCCTCGAGAGGAAGATGTCAGCCCTGCTCAAGCAGTCATAGGCTCTCCCTATCTCCTCAGGCTTCTTATAATCCCTAGCTATGTTCTCCATCACCCAATACTTGAACTCGTCCAAGTCCATGTCCAAGTTGGAAGTCGCGAAGATGGCGTTGAAACCCTTCCTCTTGAAGATCAACTTCAGCGCCTCGAACACCACCTTTTCCTTCTCCCTAAAACCCAACAGCTCGAGATCCTCCTCAGTGACTTTCTCCTTTCCCTGGGCTAACATGTAAAGGTCGTTTATCGCGGCCCTCGCATCCCCTCTCGCCCTCCTCGCCAATTCCTCTAAAACTTTTTCTTCGTAACTTATCCCCATCTTTTTTGCGTAGTTCTGAAGTATCTTCCTTATATCCCTCTCCGTGAGCTTCCTGAACTCCACCAATTTGACGTAAGGCCTCAAGGGCCTAAGCCTCTTGGACCAAGGATCATTGGCGATGAGGACAACTGGGTGTGAAGAGGTCTGAACGAGCTTCACGAGGGCAGCTATTCCTCCCCTCTCGCTTATCCCGTCTACTTCATCCATGGAGATGAGCTTCTTCCTCAAGAACAGGGATGCCTGCTTTCCTGCCTTTCCAGCCACCCACTCTATGGATTTAGCATCCCTTCTAGTACTGGAGTCCAACTCCACGAGCTCGAGCCCGTACTCCCTAGCGATGGCGTGGACCGTGGCTGTCTTCCCCACTCCAGGGGGACCATACAACAACAAGGCCTTTCCGGGCTTAAAGTGTTGAAGGAACTGGAGAATAGTTGAAATGGCTTTGGCCTGCCCAACTATTTCCTTGAGGGAAGGTTCGTATCTCATTTTCTCCCCACTAATTGTAACTGAGCCAACAAAGCCTCTAATTGCAAGAACTCGTCAGAGCCTTGGACCATCCTGAACTCGTACTCACCTATCTTGTCCATGATCCTGACCTTCACCTCGTCTTCTATATCAGAATCCACTATTATGGCCTGCATCTGCTTTAGGGCATCCAATCCGCTCAATCCGTACTTCATCATGATATCCATCAACAGGTCCATGGCTTCTCTTATCTTCCCTCCTAACGCCTTCTTCAAGACGTCCTCCAACTCCCTAGGCTGGGCTACTCCTGCCATCTCATAGATCATCTTCTCAGTTATCACCTTTCCCAAAGAGGCACAGGACTGAAGGATGTTGACTGCCCTTCTCGCGTCTCCCTGGCAGACGAAGTAAATGGCGTCCAAGGCTTTTTTGTCTAACTTGAGCTTCTCCTCCTTCGCGATCCTCATGATATACTTTTGGATGGCTTCCTTCTCCAAGGGCTTGAACCTAAAGATGGCGCATCTCGATTGGATGGGTTCTATTATCTTGGAGGAGAAGTTACAATCAAGGATGAACCTACAAGTGGAGGAGAAGTTCTCCATGGTCCTCCTCAGGGCTTGTTGGGCGTCCCTGGTAAGGGCGTCAGCTTCGTCCAAAAGTATGATCTTAAAAGGGAAGTCGCCTATGGGTCTGGTCCTGGCGAATTCCTTCACCTTCGTCCTTATGGTGTCTATCCCCCTTTCATCCGAGGCGTTCAATTCCAACAAGTTATCCCTCCATTCTTCACCATAAAGTTCTCGAGCGATGGCGAGGGCACAAGTCGTTTTTCCTGTCCCAGCAGGGCCTGCGAATAAGAGGTGAGGCAGGTTCTTAGCCTTGACGAAGGCCTTGAGCTTTTCCACCACCTTTTCTTGTCCCACTACCTCATCCAACGTCTTCGGCCTGTACTTCTCTGTCCATATCTCCATGGAAATGAGAGAAATCCCCTCGCTTTATAAAAACTTCTTTTTGATTTCAAACATTTCTTCGTGTAGGAAGGGGATTAGGGCACAAATGACGCCTTTTTCCATGAGTTCCTTCCTGTTCATGGCCCCTCTGGTGAAGAAACCTATGGCTCCTTCACCGTACTTCACCCCTTTCTTCCCCTCGATCTCGTCCATCACGTCCCCTAACTCCTTTCCTTCCAAGAGTTGCTTGATCACCAATTCCGGAAGAGGAAACAAGGGGGAAGCACCGTAGCCCATCCTGCCTCTCTTATCAACTATGCATACGGCTGCGAAGTTGAACCACTTCGAAAACAGATTTATGATCCCTCCTTCGATTCCAACGAAGAAGTCTCCCTTCTCCTTTTCCTTCAACCTCAAAGCCCTGTTCCTTGCTCCCTCGAAGGTCTCTTCTCCGATGGGTTGTGGGGAAACGCCGCTTTCGACCTTCTTCCCAACAACCTCCACATCCTCGAAGACCTTGGAGAAAGCGTCCTTCACCGCCTTTATCTTCACGGGGTTCCCAGAGCCCACGATGACCCTCATGGACTAAAAATGGTGAGTTGGTTTTTTAAATCTTTTAACTCAAAAAGCTTTTAAAAGCTGAGAAGTAAGTGAGATCATGGCTGGTGATCATCGGATCCGAGAAAACCTTTAAATTCGGCCTATTTCTAGGTGGTGTCCATGGACTATGAGCCCCAGAAGATAGAGGAGAAAGTCTTGAGGGTCTGGAAGAGGGAGGGGACTCATAAAAAGAGGAAAGCGAAGAACAGGAAGGGAAAGAAGTTCTTTTACATGGATGGTCCACCTTATGCCAACGGGGATCCTCACCCTGGGACCGCCTGGAATAGAGTTCACAAGGACATGGTGAGGAGGTTCTACTGGATGAACGGCTATGACGTGTGGGATCAGCCTGGATTTGACTGTCACGGCTTGCCAATCGAGACCACTGTGGAGAAGAAGTTCGGGCTGAAGAATAAAGAGGACATCAAGCGATTCGGGGAGGAGAGGTTCATAAGGGAATGTAGGAAATTGGCGGAACACAACGTGAAGGTGATGTCTAAGATATTTGAGAGGTTGGGAGAGTGGGCTACTTGGGAGAAACCCTACCTGACCTTAAATAACGATTACATAGAATCGGTCTGGTGGGCCCTAAAAGAGGCTTGGAAAAAGAAGTTGTTGTACAAGGGGAAAAGGGTCCTGCACTGGTGCCCCAGGTGTTCCACGGCCCTAGCTCAGAACTATGAGATCGTCTACAAAAAGTTGAGGGAGAGCTCCATCTATGTGAAGTTCCCCCTCAAGGGAAAGGACAATGAGTACTTGATCATATGGACTACTACCCCCTGGACTATCCCCTACAACCTCGCTGTGATGGCCCACCCCAAGGAGGATTACGTCAGGGTAAGGACGAATGGGGAGGTGTGGATCTTAGCCAAAGAAGGGTTGGACCACCTCCTACCAGAGAAGAACTACGAGATCCTAGAGGAATTCAAGGGGAAGGACATAGAGGGTTTGGCTTACTGGCACCCCTTCATAACCGAGATCCAAAAGCTCCAAGAGATGAAGGAGGAGTGGGCTTTCAAGGTGATCTTGAGCGAGGAATACGTGGACGTGAAGACAGGTTCAGGGCTCGTTCATTCCGCTCCTGGATGTGGTCCAGAGGACTTCGAAGTGGGACAGAGATATGGGCTCCCGCCCTTCAATACTGTGGATGAATTTGGGGTCTTGAGGGATGTGGGGCCTCTAAGTGGTTTCGTGGCCAGGAAAGATGATTGGAGGATAGTAGAGCTCTTGGAGAGGAAGGGTCTGCTAGTGAAGAAGGAGGAGATAGAACACGATTATCCCGTGTGTGAGAGGTGCAAGACTCCTGTCATCTTCAGGGCAACGGACCAATGGTTCATAGGAGCGACGAAACTCAAGGAGAAAATGTTAAAAGAGAACAAGAAGGTGAAGTGGGTCCCCGAGTGGGCCGGGGAAAGGAGGTTCGCCAACTGGCTCGAGAGCATAAAGGATTGGTGCATCACCAGACAGAGGTATTGGGGGATTCCTTTCCCAGTCTGGACGTGCGATAAGTGCGGTAAGTTCGTGGTGATAGGGAGCGCAAAGGAATTGAAGAAAAAGCCAAAGGACCTACACAAACCCCACATAGATCAAGTCACTTGGAAATGCGAGTGTGGGGGGACCTTCAGGAGGAGCCCGGACGTGGTGGATGTTTGGATAGACTCCGCCTGCGTCCCCTTCGCCAGCCTTTCCTACCCGAAGAAAGAAGAACCATTTAAGAGGCTTTATCCGGCTGACCTGATCATAGAATCTCACGATCAGATAAGGGGATGGTTCTACTCCCTGATGGCCATGAACACCATGCTCTTCGGGAAGTGCCCATACAAGGCAGTTTACATGCACGGCTACATGCTTGACGAGAAAGGGGAAGACATGAGCAAGAGGAAGGGGAACTACGTCCCTGTTCCCGAGATCCTGAAGAAATTCGGTGCGGACGTGTTCAGGATAACCATGATGAGCACATCGAATCCAGGGGTGGACGTGAGATATAATGAAAAGACGTTGAGGGAGGGATATAAGACTTTAAACATGTTGTGGAACCTCCAGTTCTTGATGAAGAATGCTGCCAAGTTACATAAGATAAAGGTGAAGCCTAAGGTTAACACTGAGAGGTTTGAGGACAAGTGGGCGATCTCCAGGATCAACTCCTTAACGAAAGAAGTGACCAAGTTGTTCCAATCCTATCTCCTGAGCGAGCCAGGGAAGCTCTTGACGGAGTTCATTTCCGATTTGAGTAAGTGGTACGTGAAACTTGTGAGGAACAGGTTGTTCAATAAGGGAAGGAAAGAGGCGGAAGTGGTTTTGGGCAACTTGGCCTATGTCTATGAGGTGCTGCTGAGGCTAATGGCTCCCATAACCCCCTTCGTGACCGACGAGATATACAGGAAGATGTTCGGGGAAAGCGTCCACCTCCAATCTTGGCCCAAGCCCGACGGGAGGCTCATAGACGAGAAAGTGGAGGAGGAGATGGAGGAAGTGAGAGAAGTTGTGGGAGCGATCTTGAGGGCAAGGGACCAAGCGGGGGTTGGGATAAGGTGGCCCTTGAGGAGGGTCATGCTGGTGGGGAAGGGAGTCCCCCATGAGGAGATAGTGAAAGAAGTGGCCAACGTGAAAGACGTAGAGGTCATATTCTCGCATCCAGAGGAGGTGGGAATAGACTTCAAGTTCAACTACGAGAGCCTGAAGAGGTTTGGGGACAAGGTAGTCCCCACCATAATCTCAAAACTCATAGGGGCGGATGGAAAATCCATAAGGAATAAGTTGGACAAGGACGGGAAGTTCCCCCTTGAAATAGACGGAGAGGTGTACGAACTCGTTCACAGGGATTTTGAGTTCGAGATAAAGACACCTCCTAGGCTCGTGGCGGTTGAGGTAGGGGAGAGGGTCATGTACGTGGACTTCTCCCTGGATGAGAGGTTAAAGGAAGAGGGCTACGTGAGAGAGCTCGTGAGGAGGATACAACAACTCAGGAAGGAGCATAAGTTGGAAAGAGGGGATTTCTGCGTGGTCAGATTATCTTGCGACTTGGAATTGAAGAGGATGGTAGAGAAACATAGGGGGGAGATAGAAGAGAAGACCAATTCCAGATTGGAGTTCGGAGAGGGAGAGAGGGGGTATGTGATAGGAGATAAGAAGGTGAAGATAACCCTCTTAACCCCTTGATTTCGCCTGCTTCCTTTGAAAGCTTAAATACTTTTCTTCCTTTATAAATAGTGGTGAGACTCATGTTCAAGAAAGAATACAAGATAGAAAACGTGGTGGCGAGTGCTGACCTGCACGTGAACGTGCCCTTGGAAAAAGTCTCCAGGAAGCTCCCAAACACGGAGTATACTCCGGAACAATTCCCCGGGTTGGTCCTAAAGTTGGAAAAAGAAGGGATAACTGCCCTCGTGTTCAGCACCGGGAAAATAGTGTGCACGGGCACGAAGAGCGAGGATGACGTGGAAAGAGCGGTCAAGCTCGTGATGAGGGAATTGAGGAAGGTAGGCATAAAATTCACCAGGAAGCCTGACATAGAAGTTCAAAACGTGGTGGCTAGCGGAAACATAGGCGAAAAGCTTAATTTGGTGGACTTGGCCTTCAAACTCAAGACAGCGGAGTACGAGCCAGAACAATTCCCTGGATTGGTCTACAAGGTGCCAGATTCCCACATCACTTTCCTGTTGTTCGGAACCGGGAAAATAGTCTGTACGGGAGCCAAGAACAAGAGGGAGATCAAGAGGGCGATAGATGATTTGGTTAAAACCTTGAAGAAGATCATGAAAAAATGATGGAGGAGGAGATGTTCGAGGAGTTGAAGAGGTTCGTGGAGAGGGAGTACTATGATGAACTCTTGAAGGTCGTGGAAAGGGGAAAAAAAGCCTTGATCATAGACTTCCAGGATCTTGACAGATTCAACCCAGAGCTCGGGGACAAATTATTGGACGATCCTGAAACCGTCCTAGAAGCTTTGAGGAAAGTCCTGAAGGAAATTGAACCCGATTATGACATAGTTCCTAGGGTAACTAACCTCCCGGAAACGCGCTTCCTCATGGTCAAGGACATAAGGAGTAAACATATAGGAAAATTAGTTTATCTTGATGGTGTGGTGAGATTGGCCAGTGATGTGAGGCCCGTAGCAGCCATCATAGTGTATCAGTGTCCGAGTTGCGGGTACATGATTGAGGTGAGGCAAACTGGGAAGTTAATAAAAAAGCCCAGCAGGTGTCCCAACTGCGGGAGGACTGGAAGGTTTGACGTGGCGGACAAGCGAATGGTGGACACCCAAAGGATAGTGTTAGAAGAGATCCCTGAACTGTTGGAGGGAGGAGAACAGCCAAAGCGCATCTCCGTCTTCCTTCAAGGGGACTTGGTGGACCCCACCATCGTGAGAAAGACAGCCCCTGGATCTAAGGTGAGGGTCGTAGGCATCGTGAAGGAAGTCCCCATATACTTAAGGGGGGGAAGTAAGTCCACTCACTTCGACCTTATAGTAGAAGCCAATAATGTGGAGTTCTTGGAAAAAGAGTACGAGGAACTGGAGATAGATGAGGAGGACGTGAAGAAGATAAGGGAATTGGCTGAGATAGGGAAGAAGAACCCGAGGAAGCTCATAAGGATGTTTGTGGACTCCATTGCCCCCACCATTTGGGGATATGAAAAGATAAAGGAAGCGATCGTTTACCAGATGTTCTCAGGGGTCAAGAAGAAGAGGCCTGATAAGACGGTAGTGAGGGGGGACATCCACATCCTCTTGGTAGGAGACCCTGGAGTGGCTAAGTCCCAGATCTTGAAGTACGTGGCGGCCACCGCCCCGAAAGCGAGGTATGTCTCCGGGAAGGGAGCTACTGGTGCGGGGTTGACCGCAACTGTGGTCAAGGACGAGTTCTTGAGGGGATGGGCTCTGGAGGCAGGTGCGCTTGTTCTCTCTAGTGGAGGGATATGTTGTATAGACGAGATAGACAAGATGAACAAGGACGACAGGGTGGCGATGCATGAAGCATTAGAGCAGCAGACCATAAGCATAAGTAAAGCGAACATTCAAGCGACCCTGAGGGCGGAGACTTCCGTCCTGGCTGCTGCCAACCCCAAGCTGGGAAGGTTCAACCCTTATTCCACCATCGCGGAACAAATAGACCTCCCCCCCACCCTGATAAACAGATTTGACCTTATATTCACCATAAGGGACTTACCAGCAAGAGAGACGGATGAGAAGATAGCTAGTTATGTGTTGGAGACCACCATGTTCCCTGAAAAGAGGAAGCCAGTGATAGATGTGGAGTTGATGAGGAAATACATAGCGTATGCTAAGAAGCATTGTAAGCCCATGTTGACCCAACAAGCCATGAAGGAGATCAAAGAGTTTTACGTGAACTTGAGGAACAAGAGAGGAATGGAAGAGGAGGGAATAAGACCCATCCCCATATCACCGAGGCAGTTAGAAGCTATTATAAGGCTGAGTGAGGCGAGCGCGAGATTGCTACTAAGGGACAAGGTGAAGGTGGACGATGCCAAGAGGGCCATCTCCCTCGTGAGGTATTACTTAAGGCAGGTTGGGCTGGACCCAGAG
>QMVD01000027.1 GCA_003660925.1 Nanobdellota archaeon | reverse complement strand
TACAGTGACGTTGTCTCCCGGATCCGTGACCTTCACCGTAAAGTTGAAGGTCCTGGACCAGCCTCCTGAGTCTGGGGTGACATCCGCGTATTTCAGTTCTGGGACCTTAGTGAGGTTGAAGGCGTAGGGATAGGTGGTAGTCCCGTTGTCGAAATACGTCTTGTTGGAGTACACGGTAACATTATAAACCCCTCCAATGGCTGAGGAGGAGTCCCATTGACAGACGTAGAGGTTGCCGGAAGTGTTGGTGACCCAGCCAGAGGATGGACAGTAATCCGTGAAGCTACCGCTCTTCAATTCGAACCTGACGCTGGCGCCGGAAATGGGCATGCCACACTCATCATATACCTCTCCCTTGAGTGCTATGAGGGTCCCAACCACGAAGCTCTGGTTTATTGGGGATAAGTAGGTGTTGTTCAGCTCCCCCTTGATCACGATGTAGAAGTCCTCGCTAGTCGCGTTCTTGAAGTATTGAGCATAAGTCACGTTCATCCTCCATTTCTGCTTCCCTGCCTCGTAAGAACAATTTGGGGTGAAGTTCAAGTAGTAGTGAGTGGTGTTGTAAGACTCAAGCTCTTCCCTCCAAAAGCTCCCGTTCCAAACATAGGTGAACACCTCGGTGGCATTGTCGAGGTAGCTCGTGTTGATGTAGTCTCCCTCATCTAGGTCAAACACTCTGACAGAGAGTATGGTGTAGTCTTGGTTCCTCTTTACCTCTGAATTGTTCCCACTCCCATACTCTATCTGTATGTCATCCCTCTCGACAGTGAAAGAAGTAGGGGTGAGGGAATCGTTGATGGCTCCTGAAATGGATGTGGCGTTGAACTTGAACTGCCAAACGCCTATCTCTTCCTTGGTGAAGTTCTTCTGCATGAAGACTTGGTAGTCATCGCAGTAAGTACAACTGTCCGTGTCATACAAGAACCAAGAGCCATTGTAGAGCCATAGGTAAATGGTGGTCGTGGTGTTGTCCACGTTAGTGACGTTGACTGTGAAGTTGAAGGGGCTCTCCCCCCATCCTCCTGGGTTCGGAACCACCGATGGGGCTTCCAGCTGAGGAGTACTCGCGAGGAAGAGGTGATCCACGCTCAGGTTCGTGCCATCCACGTAGTTGTTCATAGACGAGTTCATGGTGACATTCCACCATCCCAAGGAAAAGGAAGAGTTCGTGTCCAGGCTGCACGTCCAGCCACCAGAGTAAGAGGCAGTACAAGAGTAGGACTCAGGACCGTGAGTCATGATGAACTTCACAGTCGCTCCAGAAGTTATCTCAACCCCGCAATCGTTGCTGACGTTTCCCACGAAAGTTATGGTGGAGCCCCTAGTGAAGTTCTGGTTCAGGGGTTGGAGGATTTTGTTGATCAGGTCTCCCTTCAAGTAGAAGGACTGAGGAGAGGTCACGTTCTCCTTGTAGTATTGTTCATCCGGACCATAGGTTCCCACCTTCCAGTACCACAGACCCAACTGATCCTCCGAACAGGTCCAGAAGGTATCGTCCAAGTCCACCCACCAGTGACCCGTGGAGTTAGAAGAGAGGGAGTAAGTGTCCGGGTAATAACTGTAGTCTGCTGCCGTTGGAGACCTAAAGAGGAACCTTCCCTTAGCGTTCTCCGGATACTCTCCTTTGTCGGTGTCATAAACCCTTCCTATGAACCTGGTCGTCTGACTCCTCCTCACTGTGTCTCCCGGAGCCGGACTTTCGGCGAAGACGCTTACATCATCCTTTTCTATTTCAAAATAGTTCACGCTGTAATCATATATCTCAGAGGTTCCATCTTCATTGCTCGCATTGAACATGTAGAAGACGTCGGGGTCTATATCGCTCTTGGTGAAGTTCTTGTAAGTCAGGCTCACTAGACAGTGAGAGGATGGGGTGCACCCGCTCACGTTTGTTTGATTCAGGAAGACCCAATCGTCCGCGATGGTGTGCTTGTACCACAGGCTCACGTTCACCTCTCTCCCGTTTTGGTCCCAGACCTCGGCGGTGAAGTTGAACAGTTCTCCCCAGCCTCCAACAGAGGGCGTCACGTTCGCGTTGGCCAGGTTGGGAGGGAAGAGGTGCGGGGTGACCCTTATGAGCTGTGGTTGGCTCTCGTTGAAGACCTTTCCATAGATCCAGGTGTAATTAATCTGAGTGAGGTTCAAGGTGATGTTGGGATACAAGGTGGCATCAGCATGCGCGTAGATGGAGATGTTCCTCTGGGTGTTCATGAAATCCCATTGTTCCTCCCCAAAGTAGTACTTGCTAGAGAAGAAGTCGTTGAAAGCGCTGAAGGTATGATTAGCGAGTAAAGGATAGCTTTTTCCTTCGTCATCATTTACGCTCACGTTGAATTCGGATAAGGAGACGTTGAGGCCCGTGGTATTGACCACTCCAAAAATTTTGAGGTCACATAATCTCTGATAGGGCTTGTTTTGGTTCTGGAAGCTGTGAGGGGTCGAAAGGGAACATTCTTCTCCGTAACAGGCGTAGGAGACGTCATCAGAGTAACTCACGTATCCCGTGGTGTTCCTCACGCCGAACACATCAAAAGTGTAGTAGCCATTTTCGGTACAGTTGAGGGTGAAGTTCAAGATGACTTCCTCGTAGACCGCCACGGAGGGGAGTTGCCAAGTTATGGTGTGAGAGGACTCGTTCCAAGACCCGTCCGTGTAAGTGACGTTACAGACCGACGGGACTATCACACTAACGTTCCACTCGTTTTGAGAAATTGAAGAGTCCCCTATGTTAGTCACCTTTAGGTCCACGTCGTAACTCTGATTCGGTTGGATGGAACGCTCCTCCCAGGAGGAAGGGATCACGAACTCAAACTCTAAGTGGCTCTCAGAACTATAATCCGCTGTTCTCATGGTGAATCCTGAGTACTCACTTTCATTCCTGCTCCCCCACGTGGCATTCCAGTGAAGATAACCTATTTGTCCAAGGGAGGGGTGGGATTTCACGTCGTATTTCAGGACGATGTATCCTCCTTGGGTTACGTTGAGGTTCTCCCAGGTTATGGTGTTCGAGATCAAGTCAACGCTCCCCCCGAGGTTTGGGTTGCTAGGGGTCCAACCCGAGGAGAGCCTTTCCATGAAATTCAACCCTGAGAGGTCAGCACACCCTTTGTTCTTCAGGATCAATCTCGAATGGAAGAGCGTATCTGGAGCAATGGCCTTCGGTGCCTCCCTCATCACCTCCAAGATGGGGATGGAGACACCATTTTCCACCGTGAAGTTTGTCTTGTCAAGGTTTGAGGTAGTGTAAGTGTAGTTGACCGTCACGTTTATCGTCACGGTCTCCGACGTCCCCGAAGAGGTAAGGTTGAACAGGACGGAGTAATTGCCGGTCTCCTGTGCGCTTATTTCTTGGTAGGCTGGTTGGGCACTCCATCCAGGAGGTAACTCTAAGCTGACGTTGTAAGTGATACTATCTAAGTATGGGTGGTAAAGAGTGAAGTTTAATTGTTGTTGAGTATTGAGACACATGTATTTCTCATATCGCATGAAGTAGGAAGGGTTCTCGAAGATGAACGGTTCCGTTCTCGTATCGTTCTGGCTCACGGTTGTGTTCTTCCCCCCATACTCTATCTTATCCACAAACAAATCCGCTCGGATGTAATACCTGCCAGCTCCCCAACCTGAGGTGTTTATCTCGTAGAAGGTATAGTTCACGGAGGAGTTCGGAGGGATGGAGATGTTCGTGTGGTTGGAATAAACGTTGAAACCAGAGGAGTTCGTTATGTTGACCCAGAGGACTCCATAATGCGTCTTGTTAGCGTCCTCCCACAGGATGATCGTGAGGTTGAAGGAGTTTTCGTCCGCTTCTAGCCCCTTTTTCTCGGTAAAGATGTCCTTTATCCTGACCTTCCCAAAGGAGTAAACACGCATCTCTACATAATCCAAGAGGAGGGGGCTCTTTCCAGCGTTCTCTATCTTAACCTCTAAGTAGCCTCCTTCAGATGGGCTAAGCGCCCTCAATTGTTTCCATTCCTTCTCACTAAGAGAGGTAGTTATCTCGTAGGATTTAAAGAAGGGAACCCAATCAGTGCCATTGTAATAGGACACTTTGGCCCTCGTTCCGGTGCTGTTGGCCCAGAAGGAGAGGTCGCTCAACCTCACGTCTCCGACAGGAGCTTTCCACTTCAATACGATGTAATCGTTCACTTCCGCAAGAGAGTTATCTTGAGAACAAACTTGGGAGGTCACGTCGCTCCCGTTACTTAAAGTCGCCTGATATGGACATCCCAGATCGTGACGCCTATAGGCTGTCACTGTGGTCCTGTTCTCGTCCTCGTAGAACTGTCCCCCTTGGGAGGTCGTGTTGGCGCTCACGTTGATGTAGTAGAAGTGGTTGAATGGGAAGAGGGAGGTCACGTTCACGCCCCAAACAGCGTATGAGTAATTGACCTCGCCGACATCAGAAGTGATATTTCCTAGGAAGAGCACCTTAGAAGGAAGTTCTTGCCAGCCTTCGGTGAAAATGGTCGCGTTTGTCCCCGTGGCATTACCATCTGCCACCCTTATGGTGGCGTTGACAGCGAAGAGTTCGTACTGGAAGACTTCTTTTGGAGAGTAAACCCTGGTGACGTTGAATTGAGGACATTGAATTATTAAAGTAACGTTGGACTCATCGCTGTACCCGCTCTGATAACATTGCTCGGTGGAGGAGACCTTTCCCTT
This sequence comes from Nanobdellota archaeon, assembly GCA_003660925.1. Classification (GTDB taxonomy): domain Archaea; phylum Nanobdellota; class Nanobdellia; order B33-G15; family B33-G15; genus B33-G15. The sequence continues at coordinate 3,847 of QMVD01000027.1, read as the reverse complement.
CCAGTACTGCAGTCCTGGGTTATAGTAACAACTAGCATAGAAGTAGTAGCTGACGTAACCAGAGGAGTTTGTAGTGTTATACCCATCATACCTATAGTTCGTCTGATCCGTGGTGACGTAGAACTCAACCGAGATCCCGCTGATAACTTGATTCGCATCCGTGTCGTTCGCTAAGAGGACGAAAAGAGCTGGCGTCTCTTTGGTCGCTTCAGTCCCATTCCCTGAGACGTAGATTAACTGGATGTTATCCTTGTCTATGATGAAGGAGTTCACTGCTGTCTCGTCAGTGTTCCCATCCAAGTCCGTGGCATTGAACTTGTAATACCATGTCCCCCTATCACTACACGTGTAGGATTCGTTCCACTCTAGGGTCTGGTCATTACAATCATAACAGTACAGTGCGGGCCCCACTTGAGTCCAAGGCCCCGAAGCGCTGTCGCTCTTCCAGAGCATCACCGTGACGTTGTCTCCCGGGTCGGTGACGTTCACGGCGAACGTTCGGTTCAGGGACCACCCTCCTGTGGAGGGGCTCACCCTAGGATTCGTGAGGGAAGGAGGGACGGTAAGCTTGAAGGCGTTCTCCTCAAAGGCGTATCCATCGTTGTAATTCGTTCCCAAGCTTATCATGGTCACATTGTAGTAACCACCCGCCGCCCCTGTCGAGTCCCAACTGCAGGTCACGCTTCCATCCGTTCCACTCTGCACGTAACCAGAGGAAGGACACCTGTAATCACCTGCGGTGCCATTTATCTCGAAGTAGACATTGGCTCCCTCAACGGGATTCCCACAGTCGTCCGTCACATTTCCTTGGAAGACCACTGTGTCCCCTTGGGCATAATTTGCTCCCCCTGTTGGTGAGAGATAAGTGTTCACGAGGTCTCCCACTAAAGTGAAATCGAGGGCACTAGTGTTGTAAAGTTTGTAATAAGCTTCCGAGCTATCTACACCCGCCTTCCACTTGTGGGCACCAAGAGGGTAGTTCCCGGAACACCAATCGCTGCCCGTCATGGTCCTGTTCAGGTAGCCAAGAGAGTTCGTCGTGCCCAGGTATCCATCGTCCCAAGTGGCGACGTCCGTGGTGGTTATCCATATCCTTCCCAAGATGTTGTCTATCCAGGCGCCCCTATCTGTATCGTAATACCTCGCCGCGAACTCCGTAGTCTGGCTCCTATTTATGACAGCATCAGGTTCAGGGGTCTCGTTGTAAACTATGACATCGTCCTTCTCAACCGTAAAGACAAAACTAGTGCTCGTGAGGTTCTCGACATAACCATCATCATCCGTGGCATTGAACATGTACTCGTACGAGCTTATATTCCCCTTTTCAAATCCCCCATATATTATATAAACTGTACAATTGGGCGTGCCCGTACATCCGTATTGGGAGGTATTAACCTCGCTGGAGTTAAGGTAATACCACTCCGTCCAACCGGTCTTGAATATTAAGACTGAGACGTTAACCACATCTCCTTGTGGGTCACTCACGTTCACTGAGAAGTTGAACAGCTCCCCCCAACCTCCCGTAGTTGGGGTGACGTTCCCTCCTGCTAGGTTGGGTTTTTGATAAACATAACACCAAGTGTAGTTTATCTTGAAGATGTCCACCACGTTGTTCTTTCCCGCTATAATGACAGTTGTGTAGTTCGTCACGTTGAAGCCCAATCCATCGATGGCGCAAGTGTCTCCCCCATAGTCACTAGGTAACGTTCCCTCTGTCTCGTTGCACACCCAATCGGGTCCCAAGATTTCCCCTGCGGATGGGACGGCAGTTTCTCTGTAGGTGGGGTAGTACCACGTCGTGTTATGTGGGTTCTGTATCTTATACCCAGCGTCTCCTACAGGGGTTTTTGTGTTCACGTATCTCCTGTAGACGGAGATGTTGGTCATCCTACAGTTAGAGGTTCCTCCAGGACAAGTCTCAGCCGGGACCCAGTAAAAAGTTTGCGTGGTGCCCGCTGCTCCTCCGGAGAGGGAAAAGCCCACATCGTCCACTGAGTACCTACAAGTGCTCGAGCCGAAGTAGAACTCCTCGCTGGAAAGGTAAGGGACGTTGATGATTAAAGTATCATTCAATCCGTTTCCATCCGTGTCCACCGCTGTTATGTTGTACCTCGGGTCATTTATGTCCCAAAGTTGGTCATAGATCTTAGTCCCATCCTTCAACCATACCTGGATCCATCCATCGAGCTCCTCGGGATAGGAGGAGTTCACCAAGACGTTGGTGTAGTGAATGGAGTCATTATGGTAGACCACCAACCTCTTCATAAATCCCTCTGGGGAGAAAGGAATGATGACTTCCTCGTACTTTTGAGGTGGGCTCGTCTCATAAGTGATGTTAAGGGTTATCTTCTCTCCTGGCCCTATCTTTGGGATCAGGACCTCCTTGATCCCCACCGGCGTCTTTACCTGGACTTTTTTGTTCCTTTCGGTCTCGTTCCCTCTGTTGTAGATCACCACTTTCTTTATCCACTTAACAGGTCTCCCCACCACCGCCTTCCCCTGGATCTCTGAGATGTTTTCCAGGTAGAGCTCCTCTTGGCAAGGATTCTCTATTAAGATCTTCTCCTCCTGGTCGAACCCATCCTTCAGGACCAACTTGAACTCAAATGACCCGCAAGGCAAGGAGAAATTCCACGTGAAGCCCTGACTCTGGTTAGCGGTGAAGTTGGCTCTCAAGAAGGCATTTTCTATCCAGATGTCCGAAGGGGCGAGGAGCCCAACGATGACGTCAGATATATTTATCGGGCTTGTGATGTTCACGAGGAGGGAGAAATTCCCGCCCTCATTGGTATAGGAATAATCCACCGAGAAGTTCACGGGTTCCCTCCTGACGCCAAAGGTCATGTTCGGGAAAAACACATTTCCGAGTCCGTCAGAATAGACATATATCCTGTGCCACTTGTATTCTCCCACTTCTTCGGGATAGAGCACAGCCTCATACCTCTCCCCAACCTTCTCTGGAAACAGCTCGATAGTTTCCCCCAATGGGCTTATGAGTAGGAAAGACACATTTGTCACGTTGAGGTTTGCCTCTATCTCGGAAGAGAGGACCACACTTTTACCGAGTTGTACGGCTTGAGAAGAGAGGTTAAGGGAGGAGAGGTTCGCCGAGAACTCCACCTCTTCTTGAAGAGACTCAACTAGTTCTATGTCGGTGTTATTAAGGACGAAGAAACCGGTTATGGTGGGATTCAGGAAAAGTGTGAGGGCTAAGGAAAGGAGAACTATGTTTATACTTAAGGATAACTGTGAGCTCCTTTTCACGTTCATTCCCTACGAATTAGGAGAAGTAGTTCTTCTTTATATTTTTTCACCTGAATCTGAAGAAGTTCAGAAGCCTTTGAATTATGTTTTCTTTTTCCTTGACCTCTTGCTCCAGGTAGGCAGCGAGCTCCCTGAACCTCTTGGAAGACTTAGCTTTTGGGTTCAGCAGGACCACTGGGATGCTGAGCTTGAAGCTCTTTATCACCAGAGGATCATAGGGTATGACCGTTAATATAGGTAGGTCTACTGCCTTCTTGATGTCTTCTATCTTCATCTTATAATCCCTCTTGTACATGTTAACTACTAAACCTATGGTGTCTATCTTGAACCACTTCACGATCTCCTTTAATCTCAGCATGTCTATCAGAGAAGGTAAGGTGGGTTTGGTTATGAACAACACCTCGTCCGAGGAGATGATGGCACCCATGGCTTCCCTTCCCAGACCTGGGGCAGAGTCCAACAGGATGTAATCCGCCTTACCCACCAACTTCTTGATGTTGTCCTTCAACTGGGCCACATCTATCCCCGCCACGTCGTGAGGAGAGAGGGAACCTGGTATGATCTTCACTCCTGACTTATGTTC
>QMVD01000026.1 GCA_003660925.1 Nanobdellota archaeon | reverse complement strand
TGTAATCCATCAGGGAACTGGGTGGAGTTGAGGAATGGTGACTTGGTGGACTTCAACGGGAAAGTCTACAAGGTCTTCTTGGTGGATAACCTGACCGGATATTTTGTCTCCTTCGAGGAGGAGGACCCCATGACCTTCATCATTCAGAAGGAGATGTTGTACTACATCCCGGACAGGGTCCAATGGGAGAAAGTAGGTAAGAGCATAGGCGAGGTAAGCTTGGAGAAAGGGGTGATAGTTTACGACTTCGTCCCATCGGAAGGGGACAAGCTGTGCTTGGATTTCACCTCGAGGAGATATAACATAACCAACTGTATAAGCCTCTTAAGCAGGGTTACCTATTCTGGTGGGTTCGCAGACATATACTCCTACGGGAAGTCCTTCGTCGAGGATAACTTCATGGAGGAGGAGATCAAGAGGAACCTAGACTTGTTGTTAGATGTGGTAGAGATGAAGACCTTGAAGATAATTCAAGATGGAAATGTCATCCCGAAGCAGGACTGGAAGATGAGTCTCATCTGGCATTTAGGGTTGGTGGGGACGAGTTGGGAGGGGAGATGGGATGAGATAGACAGCACTTATTGTCATGACTTGGTCCTTGATGGCCAGTCGACTGAAGTGTGTGAATGTGATTACAAGGGGAATGATTGCACCCCTATTGCCGAGGAGAGCATCTTGGCGGAGTTCCTGAGGATATTTGAACAGAAGGCGCCAGAAAGGTTAAAGGCGTTGACGGGGTATCCTTGGAGCATAGCGGTCAGGAGCATGGATGTGAGGGTGAAGAACTTGTGTAACGATGAGGAGATGCGCGTGACCTACACGGCTGATAACGATTTCTATCCCACTGGATACAACCTGACCATAGGGATTCCCATGCAGTTCTTGTTCGGTGAGGAAAACTACTCGAGCATCTCAGCAGACCCATCCTTGTGTCTGATCTCTCTCTCAACCGGGGAGGTAGAAGACCCTTGCATGGACACAGGTGACTGCCGAAGCACCCTGACATGTACAGCTCAGGGTTATTGTTGCCCTAATGATTACGAAGATGTCGTCGACGAATATAAGTGTTGTAAGTTAGTGAGGAGTTCGGTGTGTCTCCCTGACACCAACTCCATAATCAGGGAGTACGAGTGTGAAACCGAAGGGGGAACAGTCACTATCACCAAGGAGAAAAGTTGTGTCTCCTATTGGGGTGGGATGATATGAAAAGGAATCTTCTCCTCATCTGCACGTTCTTCCTACTCCTTTCCACCTCCTTTGGGGATTGTCCGCAAGGGACCACTTACTGGAGGGATGTGAGCAGGGGCTCTTGCGCCTTTTGGCAACCTTGTATGGATGACTTCCAAGAGTGTATCTCAGAAAATGTTCTCGGTCACTTCATCTACAAAGAAGATTGTGGGGCAGGCACTGGATGGGCTTGCAACTACGAGGTGTGTAATGAGACCTGCAGTGATGTTTGCTGGCAGGAAGGTTGCACTACCCGTGTTGACGCGAGGTGTACGTGGAACACGAGCTTCACAGCATGCGAGCCTTGCGAGAACAGTGAGGTGGTAACTTCCGTGTTCCTCTGCACCTCTGACATAATTCAAGGCGGGACTTGTTATAGTTGTTACAAAGCGGAGAACTGGTACTTGGGAAGGTATTACTACAAATGTGGGAGTTCTACCAGTAACTTGTATTTTGCCCAGAGAACGGAATTGAACGACATCTCCTCCATCACCCAAATTTCCATTCAAGACGACACCTTCTTCGGAAGGTATCAGGGTTATGACGTCATCTCAAATCCCATCTGTGGCTCGATGTGGAGGCAAAAAATGGAGGACATTGGTTACGAGGTGATCCTCTACTACGAGCCCTTCTATTCTGGTTGGATAGTGGACCCAAGGGAGGAGGGAGAAAAGAAGACGATAGCTCATGAAGAGGTGAGTTACACCGCTGATGGTTACACATTCTACAGAACGGAACCGGTGGAGATGTACGACAGGGGACTGAGATATGATAGGAGCAGGTATGCCATGTTAGAGGTGAGTTGTGGCGCTGGCATCTCAGAAGTACCCATACCTCTCTTCATCCCTGGTTGTAGGTGGTGGAGCAAGACCGGTCCCTTCACTTCTCAAGAACAATCCTTGGAGGAGAGTTATGCTGTGGGAGCATTCAAAGTCTGCCCAATAGGGAAGGACAGATGCAGTGGATACGAGGTGAACAGCTACGGTGGGGAAAGCGTTTTCCTCAAGTATTACGACCTCATAAGGCTCACGGACACGGGTTTTTCCGATTGTGACTTGATCAATGCTGAGACATGCCCCTGCCTCGAAGGGGAGCTCGCCTCAGACGAGTGCCAGGGTGAGCTGGACCTGAGGGTGAAGAGCCTCTGTTTCTACGATGAGAGGGTAGAGAACGGTGTTTACTACCCTCCACTATTCACCGACGTCGTGAAGAAAGGGGGGAAGGAGTTGTGCGTCTGCGACGCTTCCCAGTCGGGCGATTACACCAAAGATTGTGGGAGATATGGTGTCTGTGTGGAGAAGGACCAGGGGAGGTTCGTGAACGATGTAGAATGTTCTAGGGATGGTTGGATAGGAAATTACACTGAGGTCGAGCTCGTGGACTTTTACGTGTTCAACGAGCTGGGAGAGTTCCATCGCTATACCTTGCTCCCAAAGGTCAACAGAGACACTTGGACCGTGAGGAAAGACCCCACTAAGAAACCCCTGCTATTCGCCTCTGACGATTACATCTCCTTCGCCATAAGAGTGAGGAATGTGGGGAGCAACAACATAACCAAGCCCATCCTGATCTTCGCCAAGGCGGATGCTGGTTTCGTGGATGCCAGGGACAACTCGTTGTTGAACAACTTGCTCGAAAAACAAGGGGTATACGACCTGAAGTTCGACGATGATGGAGAGATAGTCATGGTTCGTTTGTTTGAGCCGGATGGGAACGTGGTTCAAGACACGAGCATGGGTTCCTTCCTCGGAGGGAAGTACTGGGGATTTTGGTTGAGCGATGTGAGGACGAGCAACGTGGAGTGGGTATATGAGAGTAAGGAATGGGATGGGAAGATAGAAGTCGGGGAGGAAGCGATCTTCGTCCTCTCCTTGCCAGCGAGACTAACTAGGAACCAGAAGAGCGTGAAGATCCTATTCTACGATGAAGAGGCGAAGCTGAGGCACGCCAAGGACCTCTCCACATTGGACGTGAACGATTACTTGGCGAATCTCACCCTGAAAAAAACGAGTTTGGACCTCCTCTACTCCTTCCTTGATTCGAAGCTCCAGAACTTCATGGCATACGCCCAAGACAACTCGCTGAGAGTACAAGGAGACATAGGGCTAGATAACGGGATAACCTGTCAAGATTGTCTCGGATGCGTTGCCAGCACCTTGGATTCCGATTCCTTCTTCTACTTCTGGATGGGCAATGGAAAGAAAAATGCGACGTGGGATTTCGCGAATGACGTCAAGAGGGTGAACAGGTTCGCCGGAGCCTTCTTCATCCCAAGGGCCTATCTGATGGGGATGAGCGTGGACCTAACCGAGAAGTACCCAAAGGTGGAGACGGAGATAAACGCGACCCAAAGCTTTAAGGTGGCGGCTTACCTAGCGAATGACGAGCAAGAGGCGAAGAAGTTTTACGACTACTTCAACAGTCCTTCCCCTATAGAAATGGTCAGGGAGGGGAGGAGTGAGCTGTACAACTATTCGCTATATCTCCTTGGTGCTACTCCCTTCACCTTCAGGGCGTTAGCGGGAGCCACTTCCCAAGAGAGCTATGAAGGTTTCGTGGTGAGGATATATGCGTTAGATGGGAGTTTAATAACAGAAGGAAAACTGAATGAAAATGACACCTTCTGCTTTGGAATGTTCTCTTCTGGCCAGAGGTTCAATGTGAGTTTATACGACGCGGAGGGGAATCTCCTGTTCGGAAGGCTCCCGTCCGTCGTGAATGAGTCCCATCCTCCCATGGACATAGACCAATACGTAGCCAACCTCACCTCGGATGTGAATCCCTTCCTGACCAATAACTTTACCTTTGAAATGGTCAGGGATTCGCAGGCCTGCGTGTGGATTCAGGAGGCTCCAGTTCAGATCCCGTTGGCTGGGTATGAGGTCTACTTCATCAACCAGGAAAAAATCCTTAAGGGGGTTACTGGAAGTGAGGGGGAAGTAACCATCGCCTACAGCGAGAAGCGTTTACCACATACCTTGGTGGTGCTCTTGGACCAAGAGCACGACTTCTTGGCAGGGGTCAAACTCAAGGACAACTACAGGTTAGAGCTCACCGATGATGGGAATGGGGATGGAGATGATGAGATAGAGGTGGAGTTAAGGATAGGTGGAGAGCCAGCAGGGGGGTACACCATCACATTCTACAACGCGAGCGATGGCTATGAGATCGAGTCAGAAGTCACGGACTCCCAAGGGAAGGCCACATTTCAAGATGTAGTGGGCTTCCAGGTGTTCGGGAGGCCCATATGGGTAGTGATAGAAGTAAAGGAATTAGAGGAAAATCTCACCGCTACCCTGAACGTGAGCGGTGCTCATAAGTTCGTAACGCCGAATCTCATGTGGTCCGTGAACGCCACCTACCTAAATGGTTACTCTGAGTTCAAGGAAATCAAGTTCAAATCCCAGGGGGTTGGAAATGTCCCGGTGAATGTGAGCTTGATAAGCGAGACGGATTGCGAGAAGTTCCTCCTCCTTGAGAAACTTGAAGGAGAGCCATACGTGAGGGAAGTGCCTTATGAGGTCAGCAGGATCGGAGGGAAGTGTGAGTTCGAGTTCGTGTTGGACAGAAGTCAAGATAGGTCGGTGTTGTTTTACTACGGAGACTTGGCCCCCATTTTGGAATACGATAAAGAGTGGGGAAGAGTGGACGATCAAGACCTGGTCTTGTTTGGGGACGTCATGAACGTGAGTTACAGCTTGGATTGTAACAAAAAGACAGGGCCCTGCATAGTTGGTTTTGGGCAATATGAGATGACGTGTGACCCAGACTCCCTAATTTACTCTAAATCGTGCGACCTAGACCAGGAAGATTGGGTCTCGGGAGGCATGTTCTGGGACAGGAACGAAATAGAGAGTACCCCGGAGGTCGGCTATTATGATGGTCCTGTGAAGAAGTGTCTGACCTTTTCCTACGGAGATGTTAACAGGACTTCTTGCATTTACAGAGGCGTCCCAGGAGTCTTCGAGAGGGTCGAGGTGGAAAACCTCACCATGCCCTTCGCGAATGACATGAATCATAACTTAGCGAGTAGGTTATGGCTTGGTTCTTGGATAAGCTCCACTACCTACCTGCGTTCCTCAAAGGAAAGTGATTACGAGATCTTCGGGAACTCGAAGTACTTGACCATAGCTGACGACCTCGGAAGGAAGGAGTACGTTTACGAATTCGACCCTGGAACTGTGAGGACGGATGCGTTCGTCTCAGACTTATACATCTCCCAAATCTATGGGACCTCTAATGAGAAGATCTCTTACCCTGACAGTTCTTTGATATTGGAAAACTATGAGAACTTAGATTTTGACACCTTAAAGTCCAGCGCCAAGGACTTCAACTCCGAGTATGGGGGGACCTTCGTCAGCGATGGTTCCCTGAATTATTACGCTAGGAGGTGGATAGACTCAGGAACTTCAAGGAACTGTGATGACCTGACGGATTTGGGCGAAGATAGGGTATTTGGAACCACATGCGGTTACGCCCCAACAAGTTTCTTCTTCGGGATCATGAGGGTTGGCATCCACGAGGTGAAGTTCAACACGATAGAAGAGGGCCAGGTAGATGGCCAGGACCCAGATGTCTTCTTCCTCAACGAGATAGGAGAGAGCGCGAGAGAGGTGGAGCCAGTCCTTTGCGATGTGGAGAACGGGAAAATAAGCGACTGTCTCATCGATAGGGACGAGTGGGGGAACGAATTGTTGGTAGGTAAGGAACACAACACGACAAGGGGTTATGTGGTCGTTTGCATGTTCTATTACAACAACTGGACCTATGAGGGTTCGGATGTGGCCATGTATTATTTCAAGCCATACATTCACCCACTATCTTGGAACGTGAGCTTCGACATCGTGGTGAGCCCACAGACATATCAATACGTGCCGTCCAAGTTCGAGGAGAAATACAATGCCCTGATGCTCTCCTTCAGGGGAGATGGAATATGTCAACCCCTGGTGGGGGAAGGCTGTCTGACCGCTCCAGAGGACTGCATATGTAGGGTCATCGAAAATCAGGTACATACCTTGCCCGTCTGCTTAGTGAACAATACTTGTGGCTTCTCTTGTGAGAGTGGGTGGGGGAATTGTGATGGTGACTGGATGAATGGGTGTGGGAGCGACCTCGTGAGCGGACATTCTGTTTACGATGATAGTTCTCCATTCTGGACGAGCAACACCACCCATGGAGGGATGTGCTATTGTCAGGAAGGTTGGGGAGACTGTGACCTGAACTTAGCTCAAGAAGGGAGCAACGGATGCGAGACTGACTTACTGAACGATATCAACAACTGTGGGGCTTGTGGTTCCGCTTGCTATGACCTCACGAACCTCCATGGGACCCAAGCATGCGTGAACGGAGAGTGTCGATATTCATGTGACGAGGGGTGGGCTAATTGCGATGGAGATTGGAGCAACGGATGTGAAGTAGACTTGATGAGTGACGTCTATAACTGTGGTTCCTGTGGCAATGATTGTACAAGACCTCACACCATATCTCAGTGCGTGAATGGTCAGTGTTCCTTCGAATGTGAGGTGGGCTGGGGTAATTGTGACGGGGACTGGTCCAATGGGTGTGAGGTAGATTTGAGCAATCACCTCAACGCGGACTGCACCTGTGAAGACGGGTGGGCTGATTGTAACAACGACCTCTCAGACGGGTGTGAGGTGAATGTACTTGAGGACGAGAATAATTGTGGCTCCTGTGGAAACGCTTGTGCTCCTGGCGAGTTCTGCATAAATGGTGTGTGCGGGACTTGTGTGAGTGATGCCGATTGTGACGATAATAATCCATGCACCCAAGACAGGTGCGAGAACTACAAGTGTACGTATCGCCCATTGAGTGACACCAGTTGTAGCGTGTGCACTGATGGTGAGTTGTTGTCAGGAACGTGTCAGTCAGGAACTTGTGTTTATGACACTTGGACTGAGTGCCTCTACGGATGTAATGAGGAGGGGACAGATTGTAAGACTGGTTATTACTGCACATCTAACACCTGTGGAGATGAGGGGTGGCCCTGCCCGCCTTGCACGAGTCCAGAGGGATGCTTCTCTCCCGACAACTTCCAAACCCCATACTGCGAGTACGGGTATGATTGGTCCCTCTGTTTACTCACAGGAAAGTGTTACTCCAGTTGTGAGTTGAGTGAGAGTTGCAAGTATGGAGCGTCTGGTGTGTACTGCTACAGCGACTCGGATTGTGATGATGGGGATCCTTGCACCGTGGATAGCTGTAACTCCGAGCATAAGTGTGTCTACACGACCGTGGACTGCGACCAATATGATGGTTACTACTGTGCCAGCGGGAACGTGAGGGAATACAGGGACTACTACTGTGACGGAGAGGGAGGATGCGACTATGACGTGACGTCCTCCTTTGATTGTGACTTGAAGGATGGTTGGTACTGCACTGGGAATGAAGCAGAAGCGGAATACAAGGATTACTACTGCAGTTCGGGTCAGTGTAAGTACACTGTTACGAGAACTTCCTCTTGCTATGATACTTGCTGTAGGAATTATTGTGTGGACTACTGTGCTGACAGGGGAAAAATGCTCCTCGATTACGAGTGTCTCGGAGGAGATTGTACTTGTTACTGTAAACCCCTGCACATCTCCCCTACTTGAAAAGTTTTTAAATCCACCTTCCTTAGGGAAACAGAGGAGGTGAGCAAGAATGGCAGAAGAAAATGTGGTCTATGTGGGAAACAAACCCTCGATGAACTACGTGCTCGCGGTTGTGACCCAGTTCCACAACGGGGCCAAGACTGTGTCCATAAAAGCCAGGGGAAGGGCCATTTCTAGGGCAGTAGATGTGGCAGAGATCGTGAGGAACAAGTTCATGCCAGAAGCCAAGGTTACCAAAGTGGAAATAGGGACGGAAGAGATCAAGGGAGAGAAGCCAGGAAACGTGTCAACGATAAACATCGAGCTCTCTAAGTGATCTTTCTTATTTTTTGAGGTGGTTCGATGATAAAGGAAGGGGATTTCGTGAGGATAAAGTACGAGGGGTTCGCTGATGGAAAGAAGTTCGATGAGAATGAGGTCATGATAATAGTGGGTGCGGGGCACGTGATAAGAGGTTTGGAGAAGGCCTTGATCGGGAAAAAAGTTGGGGAAGAATTTGAGGTGGACATAGAACCGAAAGATGGGTTTGGAGAGAGGAGCGAGAAGTTAGTGAGGATAATCCCCAGAGGCGTCTTTAAGAGGGAAGGAGTTAACCCCGTTCCTGGCATGACCGTGAACGTGGATAATCTCGTAGGAAAGATAGTGAGTGTTGGAGGGAGGGTGGTAGTGGACTTCAATCACCCGTTAGCTGGAAAGAAGTTACACTATAAAGTGAGGATCCTAAAGGTAGTTAAGGGGAAAGGGGAAAAGTTGAAAGGGCTCTTCAAGTTTCACACGGGGAGAGAAGGGAGGGTGGAAGGGAACCAGATATTTTACGAAGGAGAGGTCCCGGAGATCGTCAAGAGGAGGATATTTGAGGATGCTAAGAGATGGTTAGGCGTGAAGGAGCTCTTGTTCACCCAGGTTTGGAAATAAATATAAAAATGGCGGTGAGTTTTTATTAAACGGTGTTGAAAGATGGCGAGCATCATTGAAGAGGCGATTGAGGAAACTCCTGTAGAGGGTGTTAAGGCACCAAGGATCGAGTCCAAGACGAAGGACGTGGATAGGGAGCTCTTGGAATTGCTGGAGAAGAAAAGAACAGCGATAAAGGTAGTGGGGGTAGGAGGTGGTGGTGGAAATACCATCACTAGGATGAGTGAAGTCGGGATCGTTGGG
>QMVD01000025.1 GCA_003660925.1 Nanobdellota archaeon | reverse complement strand
CCCTTAAGCTTCTTCTTTATCATCTCCTTGAAAGCCTCAGCGTATTCATCCTTGAACCTACTCATGTCGAGTTTCATGCTCATCTTCTTTATCAGCTCCTTTGCCAGTTCTAATTCCTCCCGACTCACTTTTGCCTCCTCTATCTCCGGCATACCTCTTATTTCGTAAGCGTAGTGTAAAGTGGAGAGGAGGAGGCCATTCTTGTAAGGTGTGAGGGCCACCACATACTCCTTATTCTTCATCACCACCCTCCCTATAGCTATTTTGTTCAGCTCCTTCATCGCCCTCACGAGGAGGAAGAAAGCCCTTTCCCCACCTTCCTCAGGGGAAAGGTAGTAGTGTTTCTCCAAGTAGATGGGTTCTATGTCCTCGTCTATGAAGCCCACGATCTCGATTCTCTTAGTGGACTTGAGCTTTATGGCATCCAACTCTTTCTTGGATATGAGAACGTACTGATCCTTGGCTATTTCAAAACCCCTCACCACCTCTTCCCAAGCAATCTCCTTCTCGCACTTAGGGCACCATCTTTTATGTTTGAGGGGTGAGTGACAGTGGGGACATAATTCCTTCAAGGAGATCAATCTCGTCTCAGTGGCAGTGTAGAGTTTTACGGGAATGCTAACGAGCCCGAAAGAAATGCTCCCCTTCCATATGGCCCTCATAATTTCTTGACTCCCTCCCCATTAAAAAATTTTTATAAATGGGTCTCCTTTCCATGGCATGGAATACGAGCTCATAGGGGAGGGAAGACATTCTAAGGTCTTCAGGGATGGGAAGAGGGCCATAAAAGTGGAGAAGTTGAAAGGGGTCGCCCAAAAGGAGGCTAGATGGCTTCGGATCTTAAATAAACATGGGATAGGTCCAAAGCTCTTAGAGGTAGGGAAGAACTACGTGGTCTACGAATTCGTGGAAGGGGAATATTTTGAAGACATCTTGAGGGAAGGAAAACTCACTTGGGAACTGCTGGAGAAGTGCTTGAGGAAGGCCTTCCTGATGGACAAGTTAGGGATAAACAAGGAGGAGTTTCACAGGCCCTTAAAACACATCATAGTTAAGAAGGGGAAGCCGAGGTTGATAGATTTTGAGAGGTGTAAGGAAGGGAAGCCGAAAAACCTGAGCCAATTCATCTCCTTCCTCCTCAAGGGGAAGGTGAATGAAGAAATGAAGAGGGCGCTGAGGGAATACAAGCGAGAGGTGAATGAGAAGAACTTCCAGAAGGTCCTCTCACTCCTTAAGCTCCACGACATCGCCAAGGGTTAACTTCTCTTTCATCTTTCCTTTTACCTTCACACAAGGTATCTCCTTCTCCACCAAAGCCTTTATCCCGAATCTCTTCTCGAGTTTTTTAGCATTTTTGATGTCCATCACCAAATCTCCTAATTCCCACTTCCTCAAGAGGGAAACGGGAATGTTCACCTCCCTCGCGAACTCTTCTTGTTTTTTCTTCCCTCTCAACCTCCTCAAGATCTTTGGGAGTTCCGGATTCATCTCGAGCACTTTCTCTTCCTTTCTTTTCTTCTTTTCCCTGACGACCTCACCGAACTTGGCACAATCCTCACAAACACTCAGCAGAACCCCCTCAATCCTGACCTTGAGGAGTTTTCCTTCCTTACCGCATATCTCGCACTGCATCACTCTTCGACCTTTCCGCGGAAGACTGGCAGGTTAAGAGATTTTATCTTCCTGTCCCACTCCTTCACATACGATTCGAATTCCTTCGAATTCATGTCCTTCTTCTCCCTGAACAAGTAAGCATTATCCGAGAGAAGGAGAACCTCTATCATAACAGTTATGCTCTCCCCACTCAAGGACATACCCCTTGAGAGCTCCTCATAATTGTAGAAGAGTTTTCCTCCTTCCTTGGCAAGGGAGGCAAAATCGTCCCAATTCTTCACAAGGACTTTCACGAGAAGAGTTACTTCGAAAGAGTTTTTAAACGTTGTTTTTCTCATATTTATCGGTGATGAGTCCAGCAGGAACTGAACCATGATGACTGATGGGCGAACTGATTTCATACCCAACCAGTCTCCGGGATCCTTGAAGTCCTCGCCCAGGCGAGGATCACCCTAGTATCTTTCCCCATCTCCTTTACAGTAACAGTCACCACTAAGTATTTATCGTCCAGTTCTTTGTAGAAGATCAAGGTGGAAAGGTGTTCTCCCTTCAACTCCAGGGAAGTGGACCAGCCCTTCATGTTCTCCAAGTAATAGCGAGTCATGTAAGAGACGTTATAGGGACAATCCAATCCCTCTTCTTTGGGCTTCTCCTCGTACTCGTAGAGGATCCTCTTGAACACTTGCACGCAATCCTCGGGTCTGGGGATCTCGAGGGTCAGGACCTCATCGGACTCCTTCTCCACGCAACCCAGAAAGAGGAATGGAAGCAACAACAAGAGCAGGTATCTCATGATTTGAGATAGAGGGGGAGATATAAAAGACTTACTCGTACCTCAGAGCCACCATTGGGTCTAGTTTGGAGGCCCTTCTCGCGGGGAGTAGTCCGGAAAAGATGCCCACGAGGAACGAAAAGACCAAACCCAACAAGACCAGGTCTGGAGTGATGGACATGTGGACATACATGAGGGAACTCATGCTCCTAGCGGTCTCGTTGAACTGACTGCTTGACGCCATAATTCTCCTAAAGAAGAGAAATCCCTCGCCCAAGCCACATCCAAAAACTATTCCCAGAACGCCCCCTATTAGTCCCATAATGCCAGATTCTAACAAGAATAGGAGCAAGATGTATTTTCCCTTTGCCCCTATTGCCTTCATGATCCCTATCTCCCTCGTCTTCTCCATTACGGTCATGTACATGGTGTTGGCTATGCCTATCCCTCCCACCACGAGAGAAATAGCTGCTATTGCGCCTAAAAGGGTGGACATCATGCCCATAAGGTTGGAAACCACATTTTGGACGAAGCTTGGGGTAATGATGGTGAAATCCGGCTCATTAATCCTTCTGTTCTTAAGGAGAACCTGCTCCATCTCATCCGCCACCTCCTCCACGTTCTCTCCCTCCTTCGCCCTTACCACTATCATTGAGACCTCGTCAGGTTCCACGTTCATGAGTTCCCTAGCGACTTCTATGGGGATGAACACGGTGGTATCCTCAGTACTCATGAATCCTCCGGCGTGTTCGACGATCCCCACTATGGTGAAGTCTTTTCCACCTATTTTCGCCCTCTCCTTCACCCTCAAGTCCTCTCGGAAGAGATCGTAAGCGACCGAATAGCCCAACAAGGCGGAGTACCTGTCGCCTTCCCTAAGAGCTCTCCCCCTCAAGACACCGAGGTTGTAAAGTTCTACCCACTTCTCTGGTTCTATTCCAACTACCCTTAAAGAGAAAACCTCCCCTCCTTTTTCCACGGGCATGTTCTCCACCAAGACACCCGCCACAGAGGAGAGAGAGGGGAGTTTCCTCAGGGCTTCCACATCCCTGGTGGACAGATAGTTCAGCTCCTGAGGAATGGAAAGAGAACCCACTCCAAACGTGAAACTGAGTTTTCCAGGGAGCACAGTTATCCTATCCGCTTCTAATTTCATGAGTTCCCTTTCCACTTGGCTCTCTATGCCCCTAGTAGCCCCGATGAGGCCCACGACCGCAGCTATCCCTATCACGATGCCGAGGATGGTGAGCCAACTCCTAAGCCTTCTCTCGCTCAAGTCTTTTAAAGCTAGGAAGAGCACGTGTTTGAATCTCATCTCCTCTTCCTCTTGAACCAGTAGATGAGGAAAAAGGCGACGAGGAAACTCGAGAGGACTGCCAGGAGAGGCGAGCTCTTCCCTTCCACGAGGGTCCCCTCCACCTTCACGCTCAGGCTCTCATTGAAGGAGACTCTCTCCCCAAAATCGTTCATGTAAGAGACTTCAGCTACTAAGTCGAGCTCTCCGGAAGACTCGGGCAGTATGCTGAAGCTCGCCGTGTCATATTCTCCCCTCCCTAGGTCTCCAATGAAGTACTCCCTCGGTTCTGAGACGTATTCCCCGTAGAGGGTCACCTTAACGGACTTCGCGGAGAGTAACCCGGAGTTCAAGACGCCCACGCTCAACGTGAACTTGCTCCCATTGGTTGGTGGAAAGGGGTAGATGTCATCTATGATGACGTCAAAAGATGTGTTCCCTCCAACGAAGAAGTCTATCTCCTCTTGCTTCGTGTAAGAATTTCCAGAGGGGTCTCTGTAACTCAGCGTCACCTCCAAGCTGTTTATGCCTTCGTCTATGTTCTCGGATGGAAAGACCTGGAAAGAAACTTTTTTCTTTTCTCCTGGCCCAAGGTCGTCCAGTTTGATCGAATCCTTATCGAACAGCAATCCCACCCCACTCGCCTCTACTGACAAATCCCTCAACTCGTAGGATTCTTCGTTCTTCACATAAAAAGAGAGGTTAAAACTCTGGGTGGGGAGGACGTGGTCTGGTACTGATACCTCCACCAATCTCACCTCAGGAGTCCCAGAGACTGTAATGGTCGCGAATAAGTTGAACTCTTTCTCTTGAGAGCCCGTGGTGTACTTGACCACGAATTGTGCCAGGTAATTCCCAGGGGGAGCGCTCACAGGCGCGCTAATCCTGTAGTAAGTGGAGATCGAACCTGACGATGGAAGGTCTCCTAGAGTTAGGAAGCAACCTTCATTGTACTCGTTGCATTTGTTCCACACTGAGCTCCAGACATCACATGCTGAACAAGTGTCTCCGATGAGAGGAGAGTCTAACCCCACAAAGGCCACCTTCACATCATAAATTGCGCTCGTCCCGGAGTTCGTCAGGGTGGGCGTCAGTATTCCTTCCCCTCCTTTCGGGATCTCTAAATGAGATGCTTGGGCGCTCAACTGGGCACTACTTACGCTCAAGAAGAGGATCCAAAACAGGAAAGCGAGTTTCCTCATGGTCTTCCTAACCCTTCCTTTTTTTAAAAAATTATCCAACGATTCGGCCATCCAATAAATGAACCTTCCTCTCCGCGGCCTTCGACAGCTCTTTGTCATGGGTAACGAACACTATGGTGTTTCCTTCCCTCCAAATCTCCTTGAAGAGTTTCAGGATATCCTTCCCCGTTTTAGAGTCCAAGTTACCAGTAGGCTCATCCGCTAGGATGAGGGAAGGCTCATTGGCCAGTGCCCTCGCTATCGCCACCCTCTGCCTTTCCCCTCCTGAGAGTTGATAAGGTTTGTTGTCCATCTTGTCTCCCAGTCCTACCTTCTTCAACAACTCCTCTGCCCTTTCTTCATTCACCTCACCAGCGAACATCATGGGAAGCATGACGTTTTCCTTCGCGGTCAGGAAAGGGGAGAGGTAAAAGAACTGGAACACGAAGCCAATCTCCTTGCTCCTTATCTCCGCTCTCTCATCCTCGCTCATTTTGAGAGCGTCCCTCCCTTTGAATATGACTTCACCCGAGGAAGGGGTGTCCAACAAGCCCATGATGTGCAACAAGGTGCTCTTTCCCGAGCCAGAGGGCCCCAAAATAGAGAGGAATTCCCCTTTTTCCACGCACAGGTTTATATCTTTCAAGGCGTAGAAGGGCCTACCCAGAACGTACTTCTTGCTCACCTTCTTCAGCTCAATTACCTTCATTCTTCATCGCGTTCCTTATGGACCTGAACATGCCGGCCAAGGTGTAGGCTTCTCTCTTCCTCAACCCCGCCCTGCTTAACACCCTCCTCAGGGTTAGGAGTATGGTCTTCTTTTGGGAAGTCTTCTTAAACCTTATTTCCCTCAAAACTTCCTCAGCCATCTTGAGCACCGCCTCTCTCTCCTCCCTCTTCGCCAACCTCCTTTCCTCCTTTAGTCCCGAGAGCTCGTACAACAGGATGGCACACGCGTGAGAGATGTTCATGGTAGGGTACTTCTTGCTCGTCGGAACCCTCACTACGAGGTCGCACATCTCCAACTCCTCATTCTTCAACCCTATGCTCTCCCTCCCGAAGAGGATGGCTACTTTCCCAGAGAGTTTGCCTTTCAACTCCCTAGGGGTGATGGAGAATCTCCTCACGTTGTAGAACCCCCCTCCTTTCGCGGTGGTCCCTACCACGAAATCATACTCATTAGGGTCAAATTCCTCCACGATCTTGGCTCCCTTTAACACGTCCTTCGCGTGCATGGCCCGAACATAAGCTTCTTGACCTATCTTGCACTTGGGATTGACCAGAATTAATTCCTTGAAGCCGAAGTTCTTCATGACTCGGGCTATAGCCCCGATGTTCCCGTCCTCCTCAGGCTCTATCAGGACCACGTAGATCTTCAACCCTCACCACCTTTGGCACTAATTTAGCCCCACAAAGAGGACATTTTTCTCCCTCAAAAAACTTCCCACAATTAGGACAACATTTTCTCCTGATGAACTTTTTCTTGATCCCTCTCTCAGAGGCTCTTTTGAATGGAATCCCAAGCTCATCACATAGGTTCTGGATGCTGTAATCATCCGTTACCAAGGTTGCTCTTTTTTCCAACGCCAAAGCGAGAACGCTCACGTCTGCCTCCGATAAGATATCTCCAGTCTTCCCAGCCTTCTCTTTAATTACGTCGATGAATTCCTTTTTCGGGCCCACGACCTTAACATCTTTCGCCTCCAGCAGTGCTTTGCTCTTTGGGTCCTTTAATTCTTTCACCACCTCTGGAGTCGTCAAGAACTCCCCCTCAAACAACTCGCTCAGGTTTATGAAGGCGCTCGCGTCCAACACGTACATGTTTATCCCTCGTGCGTTCGATTCAAAAACATTACCCTAACCCCAAAGTTCTTAAGGGCGAAAAGGCAAAAGAAAAAATGATGAAAGTCGCGGATTTCTTGAAGGTCTACCTCACCTTCCTATCCCTTTCCCTCTTGGTCAACTTGTTGTTTCTGGAAATAATCTTCGGTTCAACAGCCATTCCCGAGTACCAGGAGGAGATAGAACAGAAGGGATGGTGGGCATTCCTCTACGAGATGCTCGTCGGTGTGTCCATATTTTATGCCCTATTCAGCCTGGCAGGTTCTCTGGTCTTCATCAAGAAGAGATATGAACCAAAAAAGATGGGTTTATTGTCCCTGGCTCTTGGTTTCTTGTTCGAGTTCACCTTCATGAGGCCAGATTGGGTGCAAAACATTTATGCCTTAAGGATTGGGGGAGGCGACGTGGTGGCTGTCCTTGTCTCTTCCCTCTATTGGTTCATCCCGTGGTCAGTGCCCTCTTATATCTTAAACAAGTTCGTCTTGACAAAAGAATAAAAATCCAAAGGAGGAAAGAGAATTATGTTCCAAGAGATCCTGGAGATGGTCCTCACCATCTTCGCGATAGGTTACATGTTCATGGACTTTTTCGTGAAACCCTCAACCGAGTTCTATTACTCAAGGCCCGGGAAGAAGGAATTCTTCATGGCGACCCTAGCAGCCATCCCATCAGTGATATTTCACGAGTTGGGACATAAGTTCGTGGCCATGAGCTTTGGTGCCTACGCGGTTTATCACATCCACCCCTTCATCTTTCTTGGCGTATTGATGAAGTACATGAAATTCCCCTTCATCTTTTTCATCCCAGCCTACGTTTCCGTGAGGGGCTACGTCACTGGGTTCCAGCTCAGCATGATAGCAATTACCGGTCCTTTAGTGAACCTCTTCGTATTCCTCTTCTCCTACCTCATGTGCAGATATGAATTAGTCAAAGGGGAGAAGTACTTGTTCTTCTTCGTGCTCATGCAGCTGAATAAGTGGTTGTTCCTCTTCAACATGCTTCCCTTCCCTGGAACCGACGGATACAATTTCCTGAGTGGTCTGTTATGATGGCTCTCGCCTTGGCTCTGTTCTCTTTTTCCCTCTCAGAAATCTTGATGTTGGAAGCCCCTTATACCATCCTGGGCTCCTTGCTCGGTTTTGAGGTGCAAAACCCCCTCGTGTTAATCCTCTTCTTTCTTTTAAAATTCACCTCCGGGAGGAGAGAAGCCATATCTGCCTTTTTGGGTTGGTTCTCCTCCTTCTCTTGGTTGTTCTTGCTCTCAGGAGTAGAAGTATTCGGGAGGTACGGCCTTTTCTTATTGGGAAGTCACGAATATTCCTCCTTCTTGGTGATCCTCGCCTCACTTTTCCTCTTGGCAAACAAAAGGAGGATAAGGGAGTGGCTCAGGCCCTTAGGTCCTAAAAAGCTTCAATTCATCACTTTCTCCCTCATATCAGCCCTCTTCGTCCTCTTCACTTTTTTTCCCTTAAATCCTAAAGAGGTATGTGAAGGGGGAAATTTTGTGTCCGGAAAAGTATGCTCAAACATTTACAGGGGAAAGTACATCTCCTTCTACCTTTGTGGGCAGAATTGTAGTGTGAGGGTAACAAGCTGGTGGCTCCCTCATGAAGTAAAGGAAGGAGATGTGCTTTGGATCAGGGGCACTCTAAACTATATAAATGGAAGCTTTCAAAGAATTAGTGATGTTAGAGCAGTTGAAGTTCAGTAGGAGGGAGGTGAAGGACCTCCTCTTGTCCTCTTTGGTGATAGGGTTCATCCTCCATTTATACTTAAACCTCAGAACTGGGAATTGGGTGCTGAACGTCCTCATATCCACCATCATCGCGGCCCCGGCCTTCGTCTTCCACGAGATTGCCCACAAGTTAGTGGCCCAGAGATACGATTGCAAGGCAGAATATTACTTCCTCCCCCAGTGGGCCGTGACCTCAGTCTTCCTTTCCCTTTTTGGTTGGGCTATGGGGGTGGACTTAATCTTCGCTACTGTTGGGGCAGTAGTGATATCAACCGCCTATGAGATAAGGATAGGATTTAGGTTCGTCTCCCTGACCATGGAGGAGAGGGGAAAGATCGCTCTAGCCGGTCCTGCCACCAACCTCCTCTTGCTGGTCTTGTTCAAATCCCTCGAACCCTTCAATTCCATATTCGGGGTGGCAGCTTACTTGAACTTGGCCATCGCCTTCTTCAACACCCTACCCATCCCTCCCTTGGATGGGAGCAAAGTCTTCTCTTGGTCCGTCATCCCTTGGTCTGCCCTCTTCTCCACGGAGCTCTTATTCCTCCTGTTCATGGATCTGATCCCTCTTGAAGGATTGGTCGCCCTCTCCCTCATCATATGGATAATCCTGTTCCTCTGGCTACAGAAATACACAAAGGTGAAGCTCTAGAGGTCAGCGCCTCCTTATCTTTAACACGCGTTAACTCTATACCCCGTCCCATGACATACATCGCACCGGCGAAAACCTCTTTCCTTCTGGTTTTAAATAGATGTCGTGCTCTCACAGTTAATTATAAAAATGTCCACGCATTCATTTAAGAGAGGTGATAGAGTTGGAGGAAAAGGAAAGGGTGGACTCAAGGAAGCTCCTCAACAAAACCGTGGTCTCTAAATCTGGT
>QMVD01000024.1 GCA_003660925.1 Nanobdellota archaeon | reverse complement strand
GCTCCCCGATCTCCCTAAATTGAGCGAGAAGTACGGGAGGATCTGGGCAGCCATAACTGATAGACCTGTTGAGGTGGGCTTCTTCAGGTTGATAGGGATGGACATAATCGAACCGCCGAGGGACTTCAAGTCCATGGCAGATAAAATAAATGAGAGCTTGGATTACTACGATGGCGTCT
The DNA here is from genome assembly GCA_003660925.1 of Nanobdellota archaeon. Classification (GTDB taxonomy): domain Archaea; phylum Nanobdellota; class Nanobdellia; order B33-G15; family B33-G15; genus B33-G15. Next base: position 9,472 of record QMVD01000024.1, on the reverse strand, counting down.
ATGCCTACATAAAAGAACCTGATTCCTTCAGCCACAGAGGAGATTGTGAGGGGAAGAAAGAGGTCTTAGAGAGGATAGATGAGGAGTTGATAGGGAACCTGAGGAGGGATGTCCTCATCGTCATAACTGGGGACCACTCCACCCCATGTCAGGAAAAGGTACATACTGATGACCCTGTCCCCATACTTATTTATGGGGTTGGCAAGGATGAGGTTCAAAGGTTCGGGGAAAGTTATATAGGGAAGTTGGGCGTGTTCAACGCAGTGGAGTTGATGGACAAGTTGGAGGAGATGAGCCATGCACATAGCCATCATACCAGACGGAAATAGGAGATGGGCGAGGAAGAGGGGATTGCCCGATTGGAAGGGCCATGTCTATGGAGTCAGGACCATGGAAAAGATCCTGAGGAAGGCATTGGACATGGGTATAAAGTACCTGACCTTTTATACCTTCTCCATGGAAAACCTGAAAAAGAGGCCTAAGCTCGAGAAGAGGCACCTGTTCAACCTACTGGAGAAGAAGATAAAGGAGCTAGCGGATGACGAGGAGATCCACAAGAGAAAGGTGAGGGTGAGGTTCCTGGGGAGGATCTACCGCCTCCCGAAGAAGTTGAGGGAAGCTATAAAATATGCTGAGGAAAAGACCAAGAAGTACAAGAAGTTCTTCCTTAACTTTTGCATAGCATACGATGGGAGGGACGAGATAGTGGATGCCATCAGGGAGATCCTGAGGAAAGGGATAAAGAAAGTGGACAGGAGGGTTGTGAAGAAGCACTTATATACCAGAGACATCCCTTCCCCGGACCTCATCATAAGGACTGGTATGAAGAGGGAGAAGAGGTTGAGCGCCTATCTCCTCTGGGATTCCGCCTATTCCGAGTTCTACTTCACCTCAACTTACTGGCCGGCCTTCACCCCTAGGATGTTCGAGAAGGCAGTGGAGGACTTGAAGAGGAGGGAGAGGAGATATGGCAGATAGTTACAGGCCCGTCATAATCGGGGCAGGCGTCTCGGGAAATGCCCTAGCATACGAGCTCACCAAGCTGGGGGAAAAGCCCATAGTCATAGAACAGAAGAGGGATGTATTGGGGAAGGCGTGCGCTGGGATCGTGAGCAAGAGGATTCTGAAGTTAGTAGAGCTCCCGAGGTCCCTCGTGAAGAACAGGGTGAACAGGTTGGTCCTTCACTTCCCGAAGGGAGAAGTGGAAGTGAGAGGGAAGGCCATAGTCTTGGATAGGGAGGGATTCAGCGAGTTCCTCTACGAGAGGGCGAAGAAAGGGGGGACGGATTACCTATTCAACGAGAGGTTGATGAGGTTCGTGGTAGCGGATAAGGTGATTGGCAGGACGAGCAAGAGGAGCTTCAAGACGGACATCCTGATAGGGGCAGATGGAGTCGACTCGGTGGTGGCGAAGAAGTATGGTTTGTCCTACAGGATTGAATCCGTGGTCCAAGCATTCGGAGAGTACGAGAGCGATGCGGTGCACGTGTTCCTCGGGAAGGAATATGGCTATCCATTCGGATACGTCATACCCTACGAGAAGGATATGTCCATCGTTGGGATGGGAGGAAGTAGGGAATCCTTAGAGCGCTTCTTGGATTTCTTAGGGGTGAGACACGTCAGGAAGTGGCAGGCAGGGAGGATACCAGTGGTCCTCCCTAAATACACGGCCTTCGAGAGGGTCCTGCTCATAGGGGACGCTGCTGGCATGGTCAAGGCACTGACAGGGGGAGGGATAATCATGGATTTGTTAGTATCCAAGATCGCCGCTAAGGCTATAAGGGAGGGGTATGAAAGGAACGATTTTTCCACGCACTTCCTGAAGAGGCATTACGAGGACGTCTGGAAGGAGAAGTATTTCGATGAACTCAAACTAGCCTACAAGCTGAGGATGTTATATGAAAGGATGGATGAGAAGGACCTGAATAACTTGTACGATTTGTTCCAGAAAGAGGAGGTCTTGGAGATCGTGGAAAAATATGGAGATATGGACTTTTATTCCGGGATGACTAAGAGGTTGATGACCAATAGAGAGGTCCTGAAATTTGCTCTCTCCTTCTTCGCAAGACATTTGTCCGCAATATTTTTAGCGTTGGGTTGACTTCAGTCCCCATGAAGGTAACGCCTTACGAGGTAAAGGGAGAGGTGAACTACCTCAAGTTAGTCAAGGAGTTCGGCCTCTCCTTGATGGATGAGAAGTTGAAGAGAAAATTGAAGGGGATAAGGCTCGTCGAGTTAGGGTTCTTCTTCGCCCACAGGGATCTGGACAAGATCATCGATGAGGACTTCGCCATAGTCAGTGGGAGAGGGCCATCGAAGGAGATACACATAGGTCATCTCCTCCTCTTCAGGTTGGTGAAGGAGTTCCAAAATAAGTTCAACTCCTATGTCTTCATACCCTTCAGCGATGACGAGAAGTTCTTGGTCAAGGATCTTTCCCTGGAGGAGGCTAGGAGATACGCCTTCGAGAACGCCAAGGACATCCTGGCCTTGGGATTCAAGAAAAAGAGGACCGAGATCATGATAGATAGTTATGATTTGAAGCAAGATGTCTACAATCTCGCCATAAAGGCCTCGAAGAAGCTTACCATGAGCACCATAAAAGCCATCTACGGTTTCAAGAACGAGCAGAACGTAGGGATCCACTTCTACCCTTGTATGCAAGCAGCCCACATACTATATCCGACCCTGAAGAGGGACCTGCCTGTTTTAGTTCCCATCGGCATAGATCAAGACCCGCACATGAGGGCGACCAGAGATGTGGCTGAGAGGTTGGGTTTGAGGAAGCCTGCCAGCATAGAGTGCAAGTTCCTCCCTTCCCTCTCTGGAGAGGAGAAGATGAGTGCCAGTAAAGAGGATGCCATCTTCCTCTCGGATGATGAGGAGACCATAAGGAAGAAGATACACGATGCCTTCACGGGTGGGAGGGACACCTTGGAGGAACAGAGGAAGTTGGGAGGTAAACCTGAAATATGTCCCATCTTCAAGTACCACCAACTCGTCGTGGGTTCCGATTTCAAGCTCATCGAAGAGGAGTGTAGGAGTGGGGGGAGAGTATGCGGGGATTGTAAGGAGGAGCTCTGCAGGGCTTTGATAAGGATGTTGAAGGAGCACAGGAAGAGGAGGGAAAAAATCAAGGTGGAGGACTTCCTCGTTTAGACCTGAGCTTCTCCACTTCCTCTTTGAGCTCTTCCAACTCCACCTCAATGGCCTCAACGGCCTTCATGAGGGACCTCACGAGCTTTTCTAGGTAATCTAACTTGTTCAAGGACACACCTCCGGTGCCTTCCCTCTCCAGAATCCTAGCAAGACATCAGTCTCCCCGCATGTGGTCCTCAAGTGGAACCTGCTCACCAAGACTCTCTCCAGACAGACCCTCCCCTGTTCGTTGAAGAGCCTCACTTCCCTTCCTCCCAAACTGGCATACAAGATGTAGTTATATCCGGGTCTATTTAACCTTTCCAACAACTCTTTCCCCTCTTCCGAGTTCCAATTCCCGCCGCACAAGTAGCTCGCCAGTCCGTGCCCGTGTTCTTCCATGAAGCGAAGCAGGACTTCATCGGAGTAGGGCTTGTCGTAATCGAAGTCCTCCTCTAAGGGGATGAGGAGGGAGGAAAGGAGTAGGAGGGTCATGACGAGGAAGAGGAGCTCGATCGTTAACTCCAATCCCAACCACCTTTGTATCTCCTAGCTAGGTCTAAGTACAACTCGTGTTCCCACCTCAGTTGCTCTAAGAAGGAATGGGTGGAAGTAAAGTAGATGGAGAGGAGCAGGGAGATGAGGATGAAGGCGAAGATCACGTATATGAGCTCATCCACACGCGCTCACCATCCCATGAGAGTTTGAGCTTCCCTGCGTCTAAAATGTCGGGGGCCAGCTCCACTTCCAGGGGAGAACTCATGTTCCTCCTACCCTCAAAGGTGATCTCGTGCTCTGACAAGTACAACTTTCCCTCGCTCTTCATCTCGAAAAGCACCTCGCAAGGGTTGTGCAAGGAGCCCAATGTCTCCAAGACTTCGACCAGGCCCAAGAACTCGGCGTATTCTCTCACCTCATTATTCCTTTCCAATTCGATGAGGAGGAGAATAGAGAAAAGGAGGGTGGAGGAAATGAGGAGAAAGTTCATCCTCTTAAAGAGTTCTTCTATCATATCCCCTTAAGTTTCTCCATGGCGTTCTCTATGAAGGCCGAGACGTTCACATTCTTGGATTCCCAGAAGTCCCTCACAGAAGAAAGTACATCCAATACGTAGTTCTTCATCTCTTCTGCCAAGGTCCCAGCTTCCCTCATCCCCTTCATCAAGTATTCCAAGGCCCTCGTCTCCGAGACTATGTGTTCCATGTCTCCCGCGTTGGATATTCTTGTCAAGGAGAGGATGAGCATCTGGTTGTACAACTCTGTCCTCTGATTCATCAAGCTCCTCTCCAACCCCTCTAACCTCAACCTTATATCTCTGCTCGCTTCCTCCATCCACTTGTTGAACTTCTCCCCCAACCACTTATCAGGGTCTGCGAAGTACTGTTCCAAAACTGAGAGCTTCCCCCTCATGCTCAAGATGTCTTTCTTCACGTCCTCTTGGAACGAAGAGAGCCTCTCCAGGGAGTACCTCAAGCCAGACAAGTCAGTTTCCAACCTACTCAACCTGGAAAGCATGGATTGGATGGTGTTGGAAAAAGCTTTGACATTGTTTAATGTGTTCCTCACGTTGTAATCGTAGACCGCTATACGCTTCTCCAGTTGGGATGCCCTCTTCTCCAAGCTCTCCTTCGCCTTTTCCACCCCCTTCAAGGACCTTAACTCTTTCCTCACTTCGTTCAGGTCCTTGATTTGGGCGTAGTTAGCCATGGACTTCTCTAAGGCGTTGAGCCTCTCTTCAAAACCACCTATTTCTTTCTCCATTTCATCCCTTTTCTTCCCAAGTTCTATGAAGGCTTTTTGGAGTTGGAGGCTCACGTCCTTCTTAAGGTCTCCCAGCATCTTCCTGACGTCTTTCTTCTTAGCAGCCCTCTTCTCCAAGGAGGTAACACTCTTCCTCAGGGATTCCACCTTCGCGTTGATCTCGCCCTCGAAAAGGGTTAACTGCCTATCGAGCTTCTTGCTCAACTCTATGGTCTCCCTCGTCTTCTTCACGAACTCTTTCAGGAAGGAATCCACTTCCTTGTTCTTCTCCTTTTGGATCTCTATGTTCCTTTGGGCTTCGTCCGTTATGGTCCTAGCCTCTTGCAAGAAGTCGAAGACTTTTTGTTTGACGTCCTGAAACTCCTTCTCCAACCCATCGAACCTCTTGGTGATCTCGTCCTTAAAACCCTGAAACTCCTCATACCTCGAAGCTATCTCCTTCGAGATGCTCTTGAGCTCTCCCCTAGTCGCGAAATCTCCCTTCACCCCAACCCCTTTCTGGGAGAGTTCCTCGACCACCTTCTCTATGACTGAGAGCCTGTCGGAGAACTCTTTCCTAAGCGCTTCCACCTTTTGCTCGAATTCTGCCACCTTTTTATCTATCATCCGCGCGATGATGGCAGCGGCCTTCTTGGTGGTTATGTCCATGGAATTTTTTATCCATCTTTTAATTTAAAAGTTTGGGAAAAGTTTTAATTGGTTAGGGAGGTAAGGTGTCCATGGAAATCCTCGTGAGAAGGGGTTTCATCTGGGGACCATCTCCTGAGATCTACAAGGGGTTAGCCGGGTTCTACGACTTCGGCCCATTGGGGAAGTTGGTGAAGAACGAGGTGGAGGACTTCTTGAGGAGGAAGTTCATGGACTTCGGCTTCTACGAGGTGGAGTGTCCTACCATAATGCCGAGGATCGTTTGGGAGGCCTCCGGTCACTTGGAGAGGTTCGTAGACCCTATGACCAAGTGCGAGAAGTGTAACTCTATTTACAGGGCGGATCACCTGATAAAGGAACGAAAAGGGAAGGAACCGAAGAGCATGGAGGAGATGAGGAAGGAGATAAAGGAGATTAAGTGTCCGAAGTGTGGTTCCCTCTTGAAAGAAGTGATCCCCTATAACTTGATGATAAAGACGACTATAGGCCTGGACAAGGAGGCGTACTTGAGGCCTGAGACCGCCACCACCACTTACCTCCTCTTCCCCAGATTATTCCAGTTCTTCAGGAAGAAGCTCCCCATAAAAGTGTTCCAGCTGGGCAAGGCTTATAGGAATGAGATAAGCCCAAGGCAAGGTGTGATAAGGATGAGGGAGTTCACCCAGATAGAGGCCCAGATGTTCCTGAAGAAGGAACAGGAGTACGAGTTTGAGGTCCCGGAATCCGATCTTCCCCTCATGCCCTACAAAGAGAAGAAAGTGTTGAACATCCCCTTAAAGGAGGCCTTGAAGAGGGGTTACGTGAAGAAACCTGCCTTCGCCTGGTGCCTTTACGTGACCAATGACATCGTGAAGGAAATGGGCTTCAGGGAATATAGATTCAGGCAACACGAACCAGAGGAAAGGGCCCATTACGCCGACGATGCGTGGGATGTCGAGGTGAAGATAGGGGATGACTGGGTGGAGGTCTGTGGGGTGCACGACAGGACGGACTACGACCTTTCCAGGCACTCCAAGTTCTCTGGCGTGAGGATGGAAGTGGATGGGGAGGTTCCCCAAGTCCTGGAGATCGCCTTCGGTTCGGAGAGGTTGGTGTATGCTCTCCTCGTGAATTCCGTCAGGGAGGAGAAGGAAAGGGTAGTGATGGGTCTGAAACCCCAGTTCGCCCCCATAAAGGTGGCTGTCTTCCCTTTGGTGGAAAGAGGAAAATTGGTAGAGAAGGCGAAGGGGGTCTTGAAGGAGATTGCTTGTCTTCACCCTTACTACGATGAGAAGGGTTCCATAGGTAGGAGATACAGGAGGCAGGACGAGATAGGTACTCCCTTCTGCGTGACCATAGATCATCAGACCTTGGAGGATGATACGGTGACTGTGAGGGAAAGGGACTCAATGAAGCAAGAGAGGGTGAAGATAAACGAGTTGAAGGGATACCTTCTCCAAAGGATAACGTTTTTATAAAATCCTCCCTTTTCTCATACTCATGCGTGTTGAGGACACCTTGAGCGGGCTTGAGAGAAAGGTGTTGAGGCTTCTGAAAGGAGAGATGAGCGATGAGGAGTTGTTGGAGAAGGGCATTAAGGACATAGAGCTCAACAGGGCTCTCTCCTGGTTGGAATCCAAGGGATTGGTGAGAGTGAGGAGGGAGGTAAAGGAAGTCGTGAGGCTCACCGAGCTTGGCAAGAGATATGTTGAAGAGGGACTCCCAGAGAAAAGGTTCCTTTCCGTCCTGGCCCAAAAAGGGGAGTTGGATTTCAAATCCGTGATGAGGTATGCTTTATTGGACGCCAGGGAGTTCTCTGCGGCTATGGGGAGGTTGAAGGAGAAAGGGATGATAGAAGTAAAGAAAAATAGGGTCAGGATAACCGAAAAGGGGGAGAAATATTTGGGGAAGGAAAGCGTCGAGGAAAAGTTCCTGAAGGAATTGGAAGAAGGGCCGAAGAGGATGAGGAAAGGGATGGAAGAGTTGTTGAGGAGGGGGATAATAGCGAAAGAGGTCGTGGTCAAGAGGTATGTGAGGTTGACGAGGTTGGGCAGAAGGGTAGCGAAGCGCTTGAAGGAAGAGGTCATCGAGCAAATCACCCCAGAGGTGATAAGGAAGGGTTTGTGGAAAGGGAAGAAGATAAGGGCTTACGACATAAGGGCAAAAGTCCCGAAAAGGCCTTTCGGCAAACCTCAACCCTACCTCGCCTTCTTGAACGAAGTGCGGGAGAAGTTGATAGCCTTAGGTTTCAAGGAGATGCAAGGTCCTTTAGTGGAGTTGAGCTTCTGGAACTGTGATGCCCTCTTCATGCCCCAGGATCATCCTGCCAGGGGAATCCACGACATATACTACGTCAAGCGCCCGAAATACGGAAAGGTGGATGAGGAGTTGTTGGAAAAGGTGGCGAAGGCCCACGAGAAAGGGGTGGATGGAAGCAAGGGTTGGGGGTACAAGTTCTCCAAGAAGGAGAGCAAGAGGCTGATCTTGAGGAGTCAGAACACTGCCCTGTCAGCCAGGACCTTGGCGGGAGATGTGGAGATTCCTGGGAAGTACTTCGCGATAGCCAGGGTGTTCAGGCCAGATGTGGTGGACAGGACCCACTTGCCAGAATTCAACCAAGTGGAGGGGATCGTCTTAGGGGAAGGTCTGAGCTTCAAGCACTTGTTGGGCATGTTGAAGCTGTTCGCCGAGGAGATCGCCGGGACCAAGAGATTCAGGTTCGACACCGGTTACTTCCCGTTCACCGAGCCCAGCGTGGAGCTCGTGGGTTATAAGAAGGGTTTCGGCTGGGTGGAGCTAGGAGGAGCAGGGATATTCAGGCCAGAGGTGACGAAACCCTTCGGCATAGACGTCCCGGTGCTCGCGTGGGGCCTAGGAATAGATAGGTTGTTCATGATGAAGTACAAGATAGACGATATTCGAAAGTTATTCAGTTATGACTTGGAGTGGTTGAGATGCCAACCATAACCATCTCGAGGAGAGACTTAGAGAGATTGGTAGGTAGGAGGATAAAGGATTTGGAGGATTGGTTGGGTTACTTGAAGGCGGAGATTAAGGGGAGGAAAGGTGATGAGATAGAAGTGGAACTCAAGGACACGAACAGGCCTGATCTCTTCTCCTTGGAAGGGATCGCTAGGGGGTTGAGGGACTTGATGGGAGTGAAGAAGAGGTTCAAGTTCGGGGAAGAGCCCATCCTGGAAGTGAGGGTCAGGAGGGTGGGGATAAGGCCCTACATAGCCGCTGCCGTGGTAAAGAAGGTGAGGTTGAGTGACAGCTCGATAAGGTCCCTCATGCACCTCCAAGAGGTGCTGGACAGAACGGTAGGGAGAAACAGGGAACGCACGAGCATAGGTTTGTACAACTACGACTTGTTAAGGCCGCCCTTGTATTACGAGTTAGGAAATCCCAACATCTCCTTCGTCCCGCTGGGCTTCGAGAGGAAGATGACCCTTAAAGAGATCTTGAGGGAGCACCCAAAAGGTGTGGAGTACGGCCACATAATCAAGGGGAGTTATCCCATACTCAGGGACAGGAGGAAGATCCTATCCTTCCCTCCCATCATAAATTCTAATGACCTGGGCAGGATAACCACGAAGACTAAAAATGTGTTGGTGGAGGTCACCGGAACGGACTTGAAATGGGTGGAGCACGTCTTGAAGATAGTCTCCTTATCCGTCCTTGAATGGGGGAAAGAACTCCATCCCGTGAGGATCCTTTATAAGGGAGGGGAGAGGATCACCCCAGACTTATCTCAGGAGGAGGTGACCCTAGACCTCCTCGAACTCGAGAGGTTGAGCGGTTTCGAGATAAAGGACGTGGAGAGACACTTGAGGAGGATGGGATATGAGGTGATCAAGAAGGGGAGGAGGTTCGTCAAGGTGAGGGTACCAACTTATAGGATGGATGTGATGCACCCCGTGGATGTGATGGAAGATGTCCTCATATC
>QMVD01000023.1 GCA_003660925.1 Nanobdellota archaeon | reverse complement strand
CCGCATCCCTTCTCCCTGATGCACAGACAATTTATTTTCATCACCTGCGTCCCAAATCTCGTGTTGTAGAGGAAGACATAGCTCTCGTTGAAGAAAGGGGTGTTGTTTTCTTCAGGCACCCCAACAGCCACTACATATGTCTCATCCTTTGACCAAAGCATCCCGTTCACACTTAGGTCGGTAAAAGTGGGGGTTGCCCCTGTGGTCGGCCTCGAAAGCATGAGTCGTTCATACTCTTTATCCAAGTTATTCTTCATCCTTTGAGAGAAGTAGAAAGGGGTAAACCAAACATCCCTCTCAGCAATCCTCTGAATCTGGTAGAACTTCGGGATGTCATCATCTATGATCAGGAGGTAGTTCGGTCTCCCATAATACTCCAGGATGTCCCTTATCTCGCTCATGTTGTCGGAAGTAAAGAAGTGTCTGGCTATTTTATAAGGGCTCTCGTAGTTTCCTCCATCCAAGACCGTGGTCCTATTCCCAAGGGTCTGAACCCAGTAACCATAGTCCCACCAGTGAAGGAAGACAGCATCAGGTTCCGTATTTTCCCTTATCCACTGGAAGGCTGGGAGCCACCCGTCCACTATGCTCGTCCAGAAGGACTTTGAGGCCCTCTCATAACTCGTCACGGCCATGTGAACGATTAAAATGATGGCTATGAGGTAAAGCATGGAGGGATAGATCCTGTCCTTGGTGGCTTTGAAAATTTCCTCATAACCTTTCACCACGAAGAAACCGGAAACTATCGCCAGTGGAGGAGCTGCTGAGAAGAGATTCCTAACCGCCCCTCTCCCCGCGATGATCGTGAGTAACAGATAAACGAAGAGGAAGAGCTTCACACTGTCCACTTCCTTCAACTCTTCCTCTCCCCACCTCTGATAATTGTAGAGGAAGTACAAGAGGAAGAGGACTAGGGAGATCTTTTGCACGTAGTCAAACACGTTGTTCCAGGAACTTCCTGGAGAAAACCTACTCAATGCAAGGGAAGTCGTGAAGAGGAATAGGAGGAGGGCTAGCTTAACATCCCTTTTTGGGAACATCTCGAGGGATAGGAGGAAAATGCCAGTGAAGGCGAGCAATAACAAGAAGCCGAAGTTTGACCACCAACTTATGCTACCGCCATAGAAGAAGGGAGGTTGGTTCTCCGCGACTGACTGGGCTACCCTCGAGTAACTCAGTCCTATCGGGTGAGTGAGGTTATTTATGGCCCAATCTATTGTTTTCTGGACTAAGGAGGGATCACTTAGATAGGCGAGAAATGTGAGGAGTAGGGTTTGGAAGAGTAGGGATTTCGCTCCTTCAGGCATCTTGACAGGGACAAATTTCTTGACCTTTGGCCACAAAAATACGTGCATCCCGGAGACGAGCAACGAATATATGACAGGAACGATCATACTATTCCTGTAAAAGTTTAACCCACCGTACCTGTGACTCACTAAAGCGAAGAAGGGAGCCCAAGTGAGAAACCAAATGAGGTAGATGTAGACCTCTCTCTTTCCCACCTTGTTAAAGAAGACCTCCAATAACATGAAAGCGGCGATGCTCTCGAAGGCGAAGATTATCCCTCCCCAACTCAGTCCCCCCAACCCCAAAGCAAGACCGGAGATGAGAGCATAAAGATAACTCTTCTTTCTCTCCCTTTCCTTGAGGGATTTGATAAAGAAGAGGAGGGTGGTGAAGATGAGGAAGATAGCTATGCTCTCCTTATCAGCGAAACCCGCAGCAGTCCTGAACAGGAAGGCTGGAACGAATTCTAAGAAGGCTACCGATAAGAGGGCGACCTTCCTGTCCTCGAAGATCTCGTATACGAGGAAGTAGAAAACGATGAAGGACAGGGAAGCGAACAATACCGGATAAATCTGGAACACTTGCATTAGGGTGACCCCAAATGGCCTCAACAGTAGGTAGAGATATGCGTTGACGTAGGAGTGAAGGATTCCCTCCTTCAGGACGTCGAACCCAAAGGGCCAATATCTCATGGTGTCATTCTGAGGCAAGAAACCGCGCTCCACGATGTAAGTGGAGTATCTGTAGAAAACATATGGGTCTAATCCCAGGAGTTGGTCGAAGAGGTGGGGGAGGTCTGCCGCCCTCACGAAGGCGCCCAGGAACACGAGGACCCCAAGGACTATGTAGGAGGATTTTTCAGGGTTTTTCCTCGCCCACTTCAACACGTCCTTGAGGCTTATCTCTTCCCTCACAGCCCCACCTCCAAGAGGCCCGCCACTACTAGGACTATACTGGCGGCCACTATTAAGTTTACCGAGTCACGAAGCAACTCCTTGAACTTAGGCGATCTATAATCGTGTCTCACGACAGCTGCAGATATGATCCCTCCAGCGATGGCTCCCAAGAAATAGGCGACCACTTCCAAGGTCCCGTGAAGCATATATCTCCCTATGGCTAAAGGGACAGCTTGTAACAACCCAACCTTGCTCATCTCGGACCTTATCGCGTCCCCTATGGCGGTTCCCAGGACGCTCGCGTTCCAAGTCAAGATGAAGATGGCCCCAGCGCCGTAAAGGAAGGAGAAGATGATGACGAAGAAAAGGACCTTGAAATTGTTCACCAGGATCACTTCCAAGAGAGAGTGCCTCACAGCAGAGCCCGCCAAACTTCCAATATAGTTTATGGTCTCCATCTGCTTCTCAAAAACCTGTTCGAAGAGGTCGCTGGGCAGGATGGTGGCCAGAAGGGTGAAGAAGGACAACATGCCCATGAACATGAAGAAGAAAGTGGCCAAGACGTCAGTGTGGGTCCTTATCAATGGCCTCCCGAACAAGATTTCCTCCCTTTCCGTCTTCTTGAGGAGGGAGACCAACAGAGGGACGCAGGCCATGGTGGTAAGGAAAACCATGGCCAAGGAGACATCTGGATTGAAAACTGAGTAGGCGAGAAAAAAACCAATGAAGGAGTAGAAGAAGGAGGCGAAGAAAGCCTTCCACGGCTTCTTTTCGAGGATCTTCGGAGTTAAGAGGGACTCAAGCACCATTGTTCATATCCCATATTGTTCGCTTAAATATATTCTTCTGCTCCTCCCCCTGAACCCCTTTCCAGTTTCCTCGGTCCTTATCACCCCCATCTTCTCCAATTTCTTTATGTAGTTCCTGAACGACCTCTCCGTCATTTCTCCTTCGAACTTCTTGTAGAGCTCGCCCGTGGTCTTCCCCTCGTTCTCCTTGATCCACTCCACGATCCTCTTTTCCATGTCGTTCAATATAGGTTTCTTCTTGAACTCCTCAGCGATCTCGTTCACCTTCTCTAGATCTATCCTTTCGAACTTCGACGCCTTCTGCAACAAGTGCAACGCCACCCTCACGTCCCTCCTCAAGAACGCCCTCCTAGCGATTTCTATCAAAGCATCCTTCTCAACACTCCCTGGGGTGAAGGCCAACTTCACCCTTTCCTTAACGATGTCCAACATCTGCTCGAAGGAATACGGCTTGAATTCTAAGAAGGTGGGATGTAGTCTGGAAGAAAGCCTTGGGTCGAGGCCCATGAACCAATCCTTGAAATTAGTTATCAGAACAAAACAGGACTTGGTTCCCTCGACAATCGGATATATTTCATTGATCTCATTCGCCTTGTCCACCTCATCCAACACCACTAAAAAAGGACTCCTCTTCACGATCTCTTTCACGACTTCTTCCAAACTCCACCCCTTAACGGGGATTGGGATGCCCAATTGCCTAGCGATCTCCGCCATCAAATTGTAGGGGCTCCTGTGAAACCAACAGTTGACGTAGGCCTTCCTGAAATCGAACTGCTCGAGGACGTATTTGGCGCATAGCGTCTTTCCAACCCCGGGAGGACCGTAGATGAAGAGGTTTTCTCCCCTCTTGCCTTGAAGCAGAGGAGATATGGCCCCTTTTATGGTGTTTATCTCCCTCTCCCTGTGGAACACGTGTTCCGGCATGAAATCCGGGTCCAAGACCTCTGGTCTTCTGAGCATGATTTAAAGGGATTTCAGAGCAATTAATGGTTTTCGATAGTTATTTTAAGTTGAAATCTCCACAAGAGCCCATGGGAGTTGACATAAGGGAGATAGTTTCTGGGAAAAAGACGACCTTAGAGGGCCTCTCAGGAAAGAAGGTTGCTGTGGACGCCTATAACGCCATTTATCAGTTCTTATCCATCATCAGGCAAAGGAATGGAACTCCTTTGATGGACTCAAAGGGGAGGATAACCTCCCACCTGTCTGGTATCTTCTACAGGAACGTGAACTTGTTGGAGAAAGGCATCTTTCCTATTTATGTCTTCGACGGGAAACCCCCAGAATTCAAAGCAATTACCAAACAGAGAGAGGAGAGGAAGAAGGAGGCGGAGAAGTTGTACAAGGAGGCGCTAGAAGCAGGGGACCTCTCCGCTGCCAGGAAATACGCCCAACAAATGAGCAGGTTGACGGATGAGATGATAGAAGACGCGAAGGCCCTCTTGAGGGCTATGGGGATCCCCATCGTTCAGGCTCCAAGCGAGGGAGAAGCGCAAGCGGCTCATATGTGTGGGAAAGGGGATGTGTGGGCCAGTGCTAGCCAAGACTACGACACCCTCCTCTTTGGCTCTCCGAGGCTCGTGAGAAACTTGAACATAACTGGAAAAAGGAAGCTTCCTGGGAGAGATGTCTTCATAGAAATAAGTCCTGAGGTGATAGAGCTTGAGAGGGTTTTGAAGGAGTTGGGGATCGATAGGGAGGGCTTGGTGGTGATAGGGATTTTAGTGGGGACGGACTACAATCCTGGGGGAATTAAAGGGATTGGACCTAAGAGGGCTTTAGAACTCGTTAAAAAACACGGGAAGGGAGCCCTAAAGCAATTTGAGTTCGAGGTGGACCCTTATAAGATCTTAGAGTGGTTCATGAATCCGAAAGTGACGGACGAGTATGACATCAAGAGGAGAGAGGTGAACAGGGAAGAGGTTCTGAAGATCCTCTGTGACGAGCACGACTTCTCGAGGGAGAGAGTGGAAAACGCCCTTAATAAGTTAGGAAAGGGGACCCAGACGAGCTTGGGCTCATTCTTCCACTAAGGGAACGAACACGAATTCTCCCAAATATTCTCTCCTTCCCTTTTTCCATACCTTCACCATCCTTTGAACCCCCACCCCAACAGGGACCAAGAGGATCCCCTCCTCATCCAGCTGCTCTATTAACGCCTTTGGGACCTCCTTAGCAGCAGCAGTTACTATGATCCTGTCAAAAGGGGCTTTCCTAGGGAGACCCTTGCTCCCATCTCCTAGGATAACTTCCACGTTCTTCTTGTCCCTCAAATTTCGTTTGGCGAACTCGTAGAGTTTCGGGATCCTTTCTATGGTGTAAACCTTTCCCCCTTTCCCCACCAAACTCGAGAGGATGGCTGCTTGCCACCCAGAACCTGCCCCTACCTCTAATACCTTCATCCCTTCTCCCACCTCAAGGGCTTGGGTCATGAAGGCCACCGTTGAAGGTTGGCTTATGGTTTGTCCCTCGAAAGTGGGCAGGGGCTCATCCACGTACCAGTAGTCTTTGTATCTCTCAGGGACGAACTTATACCTCGGGTTCTCCGCAAAGGCCCTTATCACCCTCTCGTCCTTCAAAACACCCTTCTTCACGAGGTATGCTGTGAGCTTGTCCATGAGAGCATAAAGTAAACGTTTTATAAGGGCTTTTCTGTACCACTCTCATGGAGGAACTAGCGAAAAGGGAGAAGAAAAGAGTGGAACTCGCCCTAAGGGAATTGAAGATAAAGGACGAGAAAGCGAACTCTGTGATGGAGCTCATCAACTCTTATAAGGAGGATGCAGATTACTTCTTCTCGAAAAAGAGGTACTTAGAAGCTTTTGAGTTATACGTTTACATCTTTGGGCTCTTGGACGCGCTGGCCAGATTGAACTTAATAGATCCTGGGAGGGCCAAACACCTCTATAAGGTTTGATTCACCTCACGACCCTTTCGCACACGCTGAAAAGGAAGTAGGCGCTCCAAGGTTGGAGGAAGGCTCCCGCGAGGATGGAGAAGAGGTAAGGGGAGAAGACGTTCAAGAGGGTGAAGGGAGCCACCATGGCAAACACAATTATGCCGGAGGAGAGGACGACTTTCGGTTTTTTAATTAAGAGCCTCGCGCTCTTCTTCATGCTCTTCACAGCATCATAGTTCTTATGTACTGCTATGTACTTCGAGAACATGAGGGCGAGAGCTATTAAGGCCATCAAGAAAGGAACCGCAGAGATGGAGACAAAAGTTAATGGAACAGCGGTGCAGAGGTAGAGGAGGAGGCTAAGAAGGTTAATGAGGAAAATGCTCCACCAGAACCTCTTCCCATACTTCCACATCCCCCTTTTGTACCTTATCATCCCCAACCCCACAGCCTCAAAATAAGAGGACAAGACGAGCACGGCGAAGAAAGAGGAGAAGAGCAACGGTAGAGAACTCATCACCCTCTGTATGAATTCATCAGTTATGTTGGTCACATCTTGAAGCCCTAACATGAAGAGGTACATGGATATGATCACGCTCTGCAAGAGGAAGGGTATCGAGCTCTCTGGGTTCTTCCTCCAGGAAATCAGAGCTTCTCTGAGGAGTTCTAAATATTTCATCTCTATTGAAGGAGCATTTTGGAATAATAAAGTTTTTTATGAGAGACTATCTAGCCATTTCCATGATCTTGGAAGTTGGATTGTTGCTCTTCCTCATCCTGATCTTATATAAGTCGAGCGAAGTCTTAGTGGAATCTGCAAGGATCATCTCCGCTTACTTCAACGTCCCGGAGTTCTTCATAGGTTTCCTCTTCATAGCCTTCGGCACTTCCCTGCCAGAGCTCGCGGTGAGCGTCGCCTCTTCATACTTCGGTCACATAGACATAGCCTATGGGACAGTGATAGGTTCGAACATACTGGACATAGCTCTCGTTCTCGGGCTCATCATAATCTTCAATCGCAACATAAAGATAAAATCCGACCTCTTATTGAAGGACATGATCTTCACCATCCTTATCTCAGTCATCCCTCTCTTCCTCCTTTTCTTCAACCTCCCTCACCTCTTCCTCGGCTTAGTCCTCCTCTCCCTCTTTTTCGTCTACCTCTTTAAAGTCATGAGGGAGAAGAGATTTAAGAAGGAGATAGATGTGAACGCTAGGGAAGCCGTTAAGGCCTCTTTACTCATATTTCCCATGCTTTTCCTGGTCATCGTGGCCTCCTTCCTAATACCCAATTTGGTGGAACAGGTGGCCATGGATTTGAAGATAGACGACCTCTTGATAGCCATGACCTTTGTGGCCCTTGGTACTTCCCTCCCCGAATTGATGGCGGGAATGTCCGCTAAGAGGAAAGGTTATGATTACATCCTCTGGGGAGACCTGACTGGTTCCCTAGTGATCAACGCGACCCTCGTATTCGGGGTCTCCATGTTGTTCTCCCCTTTTCACGTGAGTAGCGTCCTCAACCTTTCCTCCATCGCCTTCCTCCTGACCCTCGAAGCACTGTTAGTACTGATATCCCTCTCGGAGAGGGAGTTAAAATTTTCGGATGGGCTCGCGTTCGTCTTGGCTTATGTCCTCTACTTAGCCCTAGAATTTTTAATAAATGCGTGATTGATTGAAAGAACATGAAATACAGGGTTTTCCTCTACGCACTTGGCTCCACCATCGGGGCAGGTTTCTTCATGTTCTTCCCCTACGCCCACTCATTGGTCGGTGAACAATTCGTGTATGCCATGTTCTTTTCCTTCTTTCTAGTGCTCTTCCTTTCCATATTTTACCTCAGATTGGAGTTTCCTCCTTGGGGCAACTTCTTCGTCTTCACTGGGGAAGTGATATGGGTGGCTGCTTGCTCTCACTACATGGGAATCTTGGCCTACGAGATGCTTGGCCTGAACCCCATATTCCTCTCTAACCTCTTACTGCTCTCCCTGCTCGTAATCCAGTACTTCGGGTGGGGAAAGCAGTTAGAACGATTTATGGTCACCTTCATCATCCTTTTTCTTTCCGTTCTGTTAACGTACTCTGGCGTCTCCATACACGTGAGGTTTGAGGGGCCAAACCCCAATTTCCTCCGCGCGCTCCCCATATCCTTCGTCCTGTTCATGGGGTTCGAAAGGGTAGCAGAAGCTTTTCCGGGAAAGAAGGAGAAAGTGATGCTCTCTTCTTTGGCCCTTTCCCTCGTGATATATTTCTTCCTCGTGCACACTTATTCTGAGGAGGTTTTACGCTCCGAGTTGGGTTTGCCCTTCTTCATCATCATCGTAGCGATAGTCCTCGCCTCCATGAATTCCTCCCTCTTCGCCTGTGAGAAAGCTCTTCAAGAGTTATCTAGAATGATCGCCCTCCCGAGGCCCATAACCAGGAGCAAGCCCTTCTTCCTCTTCGTTCTCATATCCTTACTTATCTCCATTTCCTCGACAGAATTCTACCTCTTCTCCTTCTCTTCTATCTACATCACCTACTTCCTGTCCCTCTCCCTTGTGAAGAGAAGCAAGTGGTCCCTGCTCTCCGTCCCATTGGTGTTGCACCTCTTAACCATCCCTTCTCAATACATCCTGCTCTCCCTTCTCCTCCTTCCCCTGATATATAAGTGTCAGAAGCTACCCCGCTCCTCATCGTGATCCTCAGGCGGGATTCACTTCATCATCCGATGAAGTCTAGAAGGATAACATCTTTATTTTTTACCCTGTAGGTGAAAGGGTTCACTTCCCTATCGTTGGCGTAGAACTTCCACTCACCACATAAAGCTCCTATACAATAGATCGTATCGTTCTCGAAGCTCAGGGGGTACCTAGAGAGGATCTCCACCAAGGTGGCATTCTCCTGAGTTTGTACCCTCTCCTCTCCCACTTGACCATAATACCTGAACCTCAGAGTCACCTCGGCTATCCTCTGCCTGTAAGTGAAGCTCATGAAGCTTGGAAATATCATGACGAGTAGTAGGATCATGGGAGCCCACTTCTTTACCCACTCCTGTTTCTTCCTTCTCTTCCTCAATGCGGGGGCTGGGATTCGAACCCAGGAAGGCACTAAGCCACCAGGCCCTGAACCTGGCGCGTTTGACCACTCCGCCACCCCCGCGAGAAGAAGATGAACGAGTTCGTTTAAAAAGTTTTAAATAAAAAGATTTGCCCATTTAGAGTGATGAGAAAATTAGTAGTATTAAGTCCATTATTTCTACTCCTGCCTGCCTCTGCCCAAATCGCTGCTGGCATGAGTTCTTTACAATCCTTCTTCCAAGCCTACCCCACCTTCTCCTTGGCCTTAGCCCTCATGGTGGTCACCGTGGTGTTCGCCAAGACCGCCTTGGGAGCGGAAAATAATGCCATCGCAGCAGGATTGGGCGTCGCGGTCTTGATAGGCGTCCTGGTTGGAGTCCCCGAAACCACTGCAAGACAATACGTCAACTACATCCTGTGGATAGTGGTAGGTGGCATATTCTTAGGGATCATAGCTAAGTTGTTAAAGGGGACGGGAGAAGGCTTTGGGGGATTAGATATAAGGTGGAAACTCTTCTTTGGTTCTCTAGGTTTCTTCTTGATAGCCATCGCCTTGAGCCACTTGGGTCTCCACCAGATAGCTGGGATCCTCTACTTCTTCGCCATCGCCTTCTTCGTCTTCTTCGCCATCGCAGCCATCGCTGCTGGCGCTGGAAAATTGGGGGGAGTTAAGCTGAGGAAAGGTAAGAAGGAGGAAGAGGGAAAAGGGGAAGAGGAAGAAACATCTGAAGTGGCAGAGGAAGCTGAGGAAGAGGCGAAGGAGAAGAGGAAAGTGAGGAAAAAATTGGCAAAAGAGATCAAAAAGTTCGTGGACATCAAGGAAAAGGAGATCTTGAAGCCCCTTGAGAGGTTGAAAGAACTCTTGGAAGACAGAGT
>QMVD01000022.1 GCA_003660925.1 Nanobdellota archaeon | reverse complement strand
TTGACTAGACTCGGCTATTTCTTACTGGGTGATTGTTTTTGGCCCAGAGTACGAGAAACATGTCTTCGGGAGCGGGAGAAAGAAACTCTGCATCGTGACTTGCCTGCACGGGGATGAAAAAGAGGGATTAACGGCGCTCAAGATCTTGGAAAGATTGGAGGGAATAGATGGGAAAGTAAAGGTCATAGTGGCCAATCTATTGGCAGTGAAGCACGATAAGCGCTTCTTAGAATCCGATCTAAACAGGGTCTTCCCAGGAAGCAGGTTTGGGAATTATGAGGAAAGGCTGGCCCGTGAGATAGTGAGAGAGGTAAGGAGGTGTCCCTTAGTGGTGGACCTACACTCTACTTCCACGTTCTCTCCCCCTTTCGCCATAAGCACGAAAGAAGGACAGAAACACTTAGAGTTGGCCTCATTGACGGGGGTGAAGAGGCTCGTCTTGATGGGAGATGAAATCGCTAAGGGGAAGGCGCTGATAGACCACTGCAGGACGGGCATCTCGATAGAGCTGGGAAAGAAGGGGTCTTACGCCGCGAGGGAGAACTGTAGGAAGATCATATCCAACCTCTTAGTGAACCTCGGGATGATAGAGGGAGAGGGGAAAGCGTCCGATCCTCGCATCTATCGCACGATGTTCTTCCTGAGAGCGCCTGAGGGTGGTTTCGAATGTTCCCTCCACAACTTCTCCTACGTGAAGAAAGGACAAATCATCGGGAAAGGGAAAGGAACTCTACTCAAGGCGAGGGAACCCTTCTATTCCATTCTGGTGGGAGAGGAGCACTCCGACCTGCTCTTGATAGGTGTGAAGGAGGTGGGGAAAGATGCTTGAAGTGAAGCTGTTGAAGCCAAGGGAAATTGGAGATGGTTTGGTGAGGAAGTTGCATGAGGTCGCAGAGGATGGTTTTGGAAAGAAAGTTCCCATGGAAGAGGTGAAACACAACACCCTCGAAACGAATGGCATCTTCGTGGTCTACGATGACAATGAACCCATGGGCTTTACCTCTTATGAATTAAGGGACATCGATGGTATTAGAGTAGGTTTCTTGCGCGGAACTGTGATCAGGAGAGCCTTTCAAGGAAGAGGGTTGTTTAAGCATCTCTGCCAAAGGTTGATAAGGGTCTTCGAAGAGGAAGGCATCAGGTTCGTCGCCACAAGGACGCAGAACCCGAGGGTCTATCGTGCTTTACAGCGACTGTTGCCAGAGCTCTACCCAACCACGAGAGGGGAAGTGCCCGAAAGCGTGTTCGAACTGGCGAAGAAGATAAGAAAAGATGTCACGAGGGAACTCATCATACCTGGGCTTTACGGGAGACAGTTGACGGGTGAGAAGGTTCTCGCGAAGGAAGAGTCGGTGAACGCACTCTTCTCCAAGTTGAACACCGAAGAGGGAGATGCCTATCTGCTCATAGGTCTCTTAAAGAAGCGTTAATGTAATAAACCTCTTTTCTTTCTTCTTTTCATGAGATATGAGGATTACATCCAACTCGATTATTCTCCTTCAAAAAACGACGTGATCGTTGAATTTCTCGTCGAACCAAGCAAAAATGCGGGGGCTGTCGCCGCTGAAAGCTCCATAGGGACTTGGACGGAAGTGAAGACCTTCAAGAGGAACTTGAAAAAGCTAGCAGCCAAGGTCTTCGAGGTAAGAGGTAATAAGGTAAAGATCGCTTATCCCTCAGAGTTATTTGAACCCGGAAACATGTCCCAGATCTTATCGTCCATCGCGGGGAACATCTTTGGCATGAAGGCTGTCAAGAACTTGAGGTTGGAAGATGTTCATTTCCCGAAAAAGTTAGAGAGATCATTCCCAGGCCCGAGGTTTGGGATAAGTGGTGTGAGGAGGTTATTGAAGGTGAGAGGGAGGCCTCTGCTCGGGAGCATAATAAAACCAAAGTTAGGATTAGGGCCGAAGGAGCACGCAGAAGTCGCTTATGAGACGTGGTTGGGAGGATGTGATATAATCAAGGACGATGAGAACCTCACCGACCAGAGGTTCAACCCATTCGAGGAGAGAGTAGTGAGGACTCTTGAGGCAAGGGACAAAGCGGAAGAGGAGACCGGAGAGAGAAAGGTTTACATGCCAAACGTCACCGCTCCCTTCGAGGAGATGATCAGGAGGATAGAGTTCGTGAAAGAGCATGGAGGGAGATATGTAATGATAGACGTCATCACCTCAGGCTTTTCCGCCCTTCAGAGCGTGAGAGATATGGACTTTGGACTAGTCATTCACGCTCACAGGGCGATGCACGCCGCGTTCACCCGAAATAAGAAGCATGGTATGAGCATGCTCGCCCTAGCTAAATGCTTGAGGCTAGTGGGGGTGGACCAGCTTCACGTGGGGACTGGTGTTGGGAAGATGGAGGGAGAGAAGGAGGAAGTCAAAGAGATCGCCGAAGCGCTGAGGGAAAAGAAGGTGGTAAAACCTGTCTTCCCGGTGGCGAGTGGAGGATTACATCCCGGGTTGGTCCCCTCATTGATGAAGATATTTGGAAAGGATGTGATAATTCAGGCAGGAGGGGGGATCCACGGTCACCCGAAAGGAAGTTTGAGCGGGGCAAGAGCCATGAGACAGGCGATAGAGGCCGTGATGAAAGGGATTAGTTTAAAGAAGTATGCTAAGGCACACCAGGAACTCGGAGAAGCACTGAACTACTTCCCGTAACCAACTTTTCTCATCTCTTCCCTCACGACTCTGGAGAACGAGGAGTACTTCATGATCAGGTTTACGATGAAGACGAGCAGGGGCGATAAAGACCTCATCCTCTTCTTATGAATAACTCTCGTCCAAGATGGTTTGCCGAAGACGCATATCTGAAAGAGCTTCTCGCTTCCCTTCCCAAAGGAAGGATCCGCGACTTCCCATTCCTCCCCAGTCCAGACTTCGGCGTATATATGCCTTGACTTCCTCGGGAGCTCTTTATCCCTTATCTTCAACCAACAATCCGCCAGGACGTACCTAGCAGGGATACCAACTGCCCTGCAGAGGGCGATGAAGAGGTTGGTTTTATCCGTGCACAGTGCCCTCTTTTCCCTCCTCTCCAACAATCTCCTGGCCCCTACAATGGGTTTTATGTCCCAAAGGTAATTGTCCCTCACCCACCTGAAGATGCTCCTCGCAGCCTGCTTTGGGGTCTTATCCTTTTTGGTTATCTTCCTCGCAAGCTTTATGATCCGAGGGTCGTCGGATTCCGCGTACCTCGTGGGCTCGCAGAACTTCTTAAAGGCTTCAGGGCATGGGAACATATTTTTATAATTCAAACCCAGTTTTAATACGTTATGTTGAGCAAGAGAGAACTCGACCTCGCCATAAGCGAAGCGGTTCGCCTCCACTTCAAGGAGACCCCTTATTGGGTGAAGTACGCAAAAAAGCACAAGATCTCACCCAGGGACATAGAAAGTTATGAGGACTTCATATGCCACGTGGGTCCACAGCCCGAGGAGAAGTTGCCCCGGATAGTGGGTGGGAAGTTCACCGTGGACCCCAAGTTGTTCAAACCCAAGAGCCTTAAGGAGGTCTTTCCTTCAACCTCTTCTGGAACTACTGGGCCCCAAAAAGTCGTCTTTTGGTCCAAGAAGTCGAACGAGATCATCGTGAGATATTACGACGAATGTCTGGACCTCTCAGGCGTTCCGAGAGACATCAATTGGATCATCCCTGGACCAGAAGGGCTGTACAGGGTACACCTGGAAAGAGTGGTGGAGGAGAGGGGAGGTAAGGCCTTTTTCATCCCCGTGGAGACAAGAGGGTTGAAGAGGAAGTTGATGGAAGGGAAGAGGGAAGAGGTCATGAGACACTTTGACCCCATGTTGGAGCGAGTGGAGGAGATCGTTTCCGAGGAGAAGATAGGTGGAATGGTCGTGGTCCCCTTCATCATCCCCCTCCTTCAGGAAAGGGGATTATTTGAGAAGATGGATCTAAGAGTCATGGCCTTTGGTGGGATGGAGATGTCTCCCGAAGTATTAGCTGGCCTGAAAAGAGAGTTCGGATTGAAGGTCGTGGGCTGGTATGGCCACTTCTTGCTGGGTCCCTGCTTCCATTTCGATGATGGGAGCAACAACTTAAACTATTATCCCAACCCCCTGGTCAAGGTGGACGTCGTTGACGAGGATGGAGAATTGGTCCCATATGGAGAGGAAGGAAGGTTAAGGATAACTAGATTCGGGGATGACGTCCTGTGGACTCAATTAGAAAATGACTTCGCTAAGAGGATAAGGCCGAGGAGAGATTTGGACATACACCTAGATGGATTCAGCAACGTCTACAGGAAGTTATGACTTCCTCTTGTCGGATATCCTCTTAGGCTTTCCAGGCACTTTGTAAAGTTCTAGCCCTCCCCTGCCGACCACCTCCACCCTAAAACGGATCCTTCCCATGGATGTCTCATTCGCAAGCGGGTAGTTCAGCTCCATCAACTCTCTCTTGACCTTCTCCCCTAATTCCTCCTCTGGCTTTCCCCTCGCCTCAATCCTAAGTAATAAGTCATATACCCTCTCCTCCTCGTCGAAATCCACTAACATCTCCCACTCTCCAGTCAATTTCTTAAAATTCCCGGGCTCGTGAAGGACCGCTTCTATCTCCGCTGGATCTATCTTGGCCCCGCTTATCACTATCGCATCATCCGCCCTCCACACATCCGATATCACTCTGAAGATGCTCCCGCATCCACACTTGTCTGATATGAACTCGAACGTATCTCCATGACTGTAGTTTATCAAGGGTGTCCCAAGCCCCTTCCCAACATAATTCAACGTGGTCATGACGTCCACTCCTTTCTCCCCTTCATTCTCTATGAAATCCCCTGTTTTGGGGTCGTAGAGCATCAAGTAGTTTCCGTCTTCCATCACGTGTAAGTTATGCTCCGAACACTCCATGGCTAGGGGCATCCTGCCCTCCGTGGTTCCGTACAGGTTGTAAACCTCTGCGTTGAATTCCTCCGCTATCCTCTCCCTCTTCTTCCTCGTGGAGGCCTCCCCGGCCACCACGATGACCTCTATACCTAACGTCGATGGGTCTACCCCCTGAAGGGATATTTCCCTTGCCAATCTGTCCGCATAAGAAGTGAGGGCGGTCATGGCCCTCGGCTTGTGGGTCTTGATGAGGCTCAGTTTAGGGGGAAAGGGGGACACCCCAGCCGAAATTTGTTCCACTCCCATGCTGGCGAAAGTCAAGACCGTGAGCATCCCAGAAGCGTTTATCCCGATGGGGTAGCAGTTGAGCACCACATCCCCCCTCCTGATCCCTGCCATCTCGAACGCTCTCTTAGATATTTCTATGACCAAGTCCAACTCCTGCTCCGAAAGGGCGAGTATCTTCGGCAAACCCTTGGTCCCTGAAGTGTAAAAGCGAAATATCTTCCTGTTCTTCGGGTCTCTGGAGAAGAAGGAGAAATCTCCCTTCGGTGGTTGGCCTTCTATGAGCTCCTTCTTCGTGGTGATAGGTATCTTCTTCAGGTCTTCTCTCCCTTTTATGTCAGAAGGGGTGAGACCCCTTTCCTTGAACAACTTGTGATAGTAAGGAGAATGCTTATAAGCGTACTCCACCACCCACCTTATCCTCTTATCAATCGTCCTTTCCAGCTCCTTCCTCGACTTCATCTTTTCACCCTCAACATAACTTGGCAGTAGAGGTCTCCCTTCGCTACGCACTTAACCTCTTCTGCCACCCAACGCTTGCCAGTGAAGCCGCTGAAGGCACCAGCCGCGATGTTGGAGAGGTAGTAACAAACCGGTTCCTTGGTCCTTCCGTAGAGTTCAACGAACCTCTCGGCGAAGGGAGAAGGGGAGATGTTAAAGATAACTTCGGAACCGCTTCCCTTCAGGTAAGTTATGACTCCCATGCCGAGGACCTCGGAGAGTTCCTTAGAGAACTTCAGGAGCCCCTTGAAAGAACTGGTCACCCTCATCTTATACCTCTTCCCCGCATTCTCTCCCTGTTCAAAAGCTATCTTGGAGATGATCTTGATCGCTTCATCCTTATCCACATCCATAAGGGATTTCTGAAGTTTCACCCACACGTCCAAGGGGAGGATCACCCCAGGGACTTCTGTCATCAAGTAGAACCTCCCCTTCTCGTACTTGAACTGTTTAGAGAAGAGGAGCTTCTTGAATAGAGAAGGTATGGCCATTATATCCCCTCCATCAACTCCTTCAACGTCCTGAGCTTCTCCACTTCAGTGGGCCAGACCACCAAATTCCTCCCTATCCGCTTCATCACCACTTTGTTCTCGTGTCCCAACCTCCGCAGGTGATAAAGTATTAGGTTTATCTTTACCCTGTCCTTTCTCTCGTCCCCGGAGAGGAGGCCTAATTCCTTAGCGATCTCCGTGACGTTGCAAGGCCACTTGGAAGAAATGACCTCTAGAACCAAGTTCCTTAAATTGTTATTAGTCATAACTCTACCCTCCCCCCTTCGCTCTTTATCCATAAGAAGCCCTAAAATTTAAGCTTTTTGTGGGATATTTAAGGAAATTTATGATTAGTCACAATATTTTGAGATAAATGAGCCACAAGACTAGACAAGGGAAGAAGAAGATCAAGGTCAAAAGGGACCAAGCGAACGGGCCTATGAAGGAAAGGGTGTGAGAGGCGAGATAGAACCACGTGAAGGAAAAGATCAAGGTCACGGAGAGCACGAACCAGAGGGGAAGCTCCATGGAAGGGTTAAGATTTAAATAAATAAAAACGTTGCTGATTTGATGAACTTCATAGTAGATTTGGACGGAACCCTCATAAACAGCATTCCGGTCCACATAGACTCTTTTATAAGGGTGTTTAAGAGAAAGGGTTTGGATGACGAGGAGAGATTGAGGAAGAAATTAAAGGAGCTCATGGGCAGGCCAGTGAAGGACATCATAAAAGAATTGTTCTCCTCGTTAAGCGAGGAGGAGATAGAAGAGATCTGGAAGGAAAAGTGGGAGGACACCTTAAAGCATTTCGACGAAATCGAGGAGATGAAGGGAGCAACAGAGGTCCTGAATGAACTAAAGAAGAGGGGAAAGGTGGCCTTGGTGACCTCGAGCAGCCGAGAGTTCGTCGAGTTGGTGTTGAAGAAGTTCGGGTGGAAGTTTGACCTGGTGGTGACCTCGGATGACGTGGAAGAGGGGAAGCCCGACACGGAGCCCTACGAGAAGGTGATCGAGGAGTTTGGCAGGGATATCTTAGTAATAGGTGACACGGAGAACGATGAAGTCCCGGCCAAGAAATTGGGGTTGAAGTTCCTGAGGTTCGGCAGGGACGTGAGGGAGTGGAGAGAGGTCTTGGATTTCATAAAAGTTAAAAAGTGAATTTTCCTTCTCAGGGCATGATGAAAGTGTTCTTCGTGGAGAAGAAGGAAACTCTAGAAGAGGATGAGGAGTTGAAGAGGAAGGGCTTTGAGTATGTCTCTGCTAAGTCCTTAGGAGAGGACAGGGAAGGTTACTTCTTCTTCATAAAGGCGGAGGAAGAGTTTTTTGAGAAATGTGAAGCGCTGAGGAAGGCTTTGGAAATAACTGGGAAGGAGAAGGAGAGGATCCTGAAGAAGTTCGAGGAACTCAACGAGGACGTCCTTTCAGGTATGGGACTGATCTAAATCGAAGCCTCTCGCTACCATTGGGAAGGGTATCACTTCTTTTATGCTGTCCACTCCCAGGAAAGTCATGATCATCCTATCCACCCCGATCCCCACCCCCCCTGTCGGAGGCATCCCATACTTCAATGCCTCCACGAAATCCATATCTAAGGGATGAGCTTCCTCATACCCTTTCTTCCTGAGCTCCATCTCTTTCAGGAAGAACTTCTCCTGGAGGATGGGGTCGTTCAACTCTGTGTAGCCGTTCGTGTGCTCAACCCCGTTTATGTAACTCTCCACCCTCTCTATCAAGCTCTCGTTCTTCCTATGTAGTTTGCACAGAGGCGTGGTCTCCCTAGGGTGATCTATGATGTGGGTGGGCTGGATGAGCTCGTGCTCGCATAACTTCTCGAAGAGTTCGGCTATGGCTAGCCCTCGATTGTAGAAGGGGAGCTCTATCCCATTCTCCTTCAGCAACCTCTTGAGCTCCTTATCGCTCATCCCCTCCACATCTAGGTCCGCGTACTCCTTCAAGGCGTCAAGCATGGTGAGCCTCCTCCACCTCCTCCTCAAGTCGAACTTACTCCCATCCTTCAGTTTCAGGATTGGGGTTCCGAACACCTTCTTGTGAACATATAAGAACAAGTCCTCTATTAATTTCATCACATCATTATAATCAGCATAGGCCTGGTAGACCTCCAACATGGTGAACTCCGGATTGTGCCTCACATCCACACTTTCGTTCCTGAAATTCCTCGCCACCGTATATACCCTCTCGAACCCCCCTATGACCAGTCTCTTCAGGTACAACTCAGGAGATATCTGGAGGTACCAATCCTCGTCCAAGTAGTTCACGTGGGTTATGAAGGGCTTTGCTGCAGCCCCACCGTAAACTGGTTGGAGGATGGGTGTCTCGAACTCCAAGAAACCCTTCTCGTTCAGGAAGTTTCTTATCTCTCTTATGATCAAGGCCCTCTTTTTGAAGATCTCCCTGGTCCGTTGGTTCATGATTAGGTCCAAATATCTCTTCCTGTACCTTATCTCCTCGTCCACTATCCCCTTCCACTTCTGAGGGGGAGGTAAAAGGGCCTTGGTCAATAACTTGAACTCCTTCACGTTCAGGGTGAGTTCTCCCTTCTTGGTATAGAACAACCTCCCCTTCACCCCTATGATGTCCCCCCTCCCCACGTACTTTCTGAAGAAGGCGTAATCCTCCTTGAGGTTCTCCACGCTCAGGAAGCACTGAAGGCTCGCCTCCGCGTTCTCTATGTTTATGAAGGTTATCTTCCCCATGTCCCTAAGCTGCATTATCCTCCCAGCGGTCACGTAGGTCTTCCTCATGTTCTTCTCTCTGATGACATCTTGGATGGAAGCGTTTATCTTGAAAGAATGCGGATAAGGGTCTATCCCTAACTTCCTTATCTCTTCTAGTATTTTCCTTCTCTTCCTCTCGATTTCTGAGACTTCAATACGTGTTAAATAGAGAAGGGGATTAAAAAGTTTACGGAACCCTGAACTCAACCCCACAATCCTCACACTTATATATCTCCACCACTTCCACCTCAAGTTCTCTCACGAGAGGTGTTGGGACGACCACAGAACCTATGTATTTTACATTCTTGCTCCCACAATTACTGCAGACGATCACCGTATTTACAAGGACTCTCCTAACTTTTAAAAGTTGCTGACTACTTCTGGGGCACATGATAATAAGGGTGAGGGAATTAAGGAAGGAGT
Source organism: Nanobdellota archaeon (assembly GCA_003660925.1). Classification (GTDB taxonomy): domain Archaea; phylum Nanobdellota; class Nanobdellia; order B33-G15; family B33-G15; genus B33-G15. The sequence goes on along the minus strand of QMVD01000022.1, from coordinate 552 downwards.
TCAAGACTTACAAGAAGGAGCCGGGGATAATCGGGTCCCTAAAATCATTGGTGAGGAGAAGGTACAAGATAAAAGTAGCTGTGGATGACATAAGTTTCGACGTCAAGAAGGGAGAGTTCTTAGGCTTCATAGGCCCAAATGGGGCGGGGAAGAGCACCACCATAAAGATGTTGACTGGCATCCTCACCCCCACATCAGGAGAGGCAAAGGTCCTAGGTTTTGTCCCTTGGAAGCAGAGGGAGAAATACGTAAAGCACATAGGGGTCATCTTCGGTCAGAAGAGCCAACTTTGGTGGGACCTACCTCCCTTGGACACTTTCCACCTCCTGAAGGAGATATACGAGATAGATAAGAAGGAGTTCGAGGAGAGGTTGGAAAGATTAGTGAAACTCCTCAAAGTGAAGGACGTCCAGAAGATACCCGTCAGGAACCTCTCCCTAGGGGAGAGGATGAAGTGTGAGTTCATAACAGCCTTGCTCCACGACCCAAAGGTCCTCTTCCTAGACGAGCCCACCATAGGGTTGGATGTAGTTGCAAAGGAGAACATAAGGA
>QMVD01000021.1 GCA_003660925.1 Nanobdellota archaeon | reverse complement strand
GGCCACGGAATTTATGATCCCAAATAGTTTCTGTTTCGCCTCCACCCTCGTCATCTCCTTCAAATCCGTGTCGTCCACCACCACCGCCAGATCGTAATCGCTGTCCTCCTTCGCCTCCCCCCTCGACCAAGAACCGAAGAGCACCACACATAAGATGTACTTATCAAACCTCTCCCTCACCTGCTCCACCAACTTCATGGACTTCTTCAACATGTCCATGAAGCCCTTATCGTAAAGAACTTTGGCTTTCAATAATTTGGAGACGAACTTCTCATTCTTCAAATGAAATTGCTCATAGACGAAGGAAAGGGGAAGCCCTCCCTTGAGTTCCCTGAACTTCAAGTCGTTCAGGATTGCTTTCTCCTCTCCATCCAAGACAAGTACGGAGAGAAGAGCATCGCCGTACTTCCTCGCGTAATTCTTCATCCAAAAAAAGAGAACTCAGGAAGAATATAAACTTAATGCCTGAACCTCAAACCTAACCAGGAAAGGAGGAAGAAGAGGAGGAGGTAAGTGAGGTTCACGTTTAAGTTCTTAAGCTCTTGCAGGCTATAGCCGAAAGCCATGCTTTCCTTCAAAAGGTTCATCTCATTGCTCAGCGGAAAAACGTCAGAGATGAACCTCAGGGGTTGGGGAAAGAGCTCGCTTGGGTAGAAGATGCCAGAAATGAAGAGGAAAGGGAGGGTGAGGAGCAAGGACAACAGTATCGCTATCCCTTGATTCTCGCTGAAGATTCCTATCAACATACCCAATAGGGTGTTTATGCTGGTGACCACGAGGATGGAGACCAGGAGAGAAACGAGATTTAGTTCCAACCAGGAGAAGGAGGAAAATAGGGGAAAGATGACGAGGAATTGGACGGTGAGGACTAAGTCAAAGAAAAGGGTCTTAGAAAGAATATAAGTCAGATTTGGGGTGCCCGAGGTCCTTAACCTCAGCAAGAACTTCCTCTCCCTGTCCCATATCACGCTGCTGGACACCAACAACAGGGCTGTGAAGAGCGTGAGGATGGAAAAGGTTATGGCTGCCCCGATCCCCTTCTCGTTCTTGAGCTCGAACGCCCCCTCCTTCACAGGGACCACGGGTTCGGTTATGAAGGTCACGTCCATACGCTTTATCTTACTTAACATCTCCTGGATTTGATTCAGGTTATCCATAAGCTCAGTTCCGTAGCCGACCAAACCCACTAGCAACTTAGCAGCCTCCAACAAACCCTCTATCTTAGTTACTTCTTCTCTTATCCCTTCCCCAGCCTTGGACAGAAGGGCGTTCTCGTAATTCCTAAGGCTCAGCTGGAAAAAGAACTCTAAGTAACTCGCTAACACAGGATTCGAGTTGTCGTAAAACAAATAGATCTCCGACTTGTTTAGGTCTTCCAACTTCCTCGTGAAATCCCTAGGTATGATAATACCTAAGAATGCTTCCTTCTCCCTGATCATCTCCTTGATTTGGGCTTCGCATTCTCCTGCCACTTCCACCACAGAGAATCTCTCCTTCAAAGCCTCCACCAGATCCACGGACTCTTCATCCAAATTACATAAAGCCACCTTTATCTCCACCCCCGGCTGGAGGTTAGTGGATAACTGATAAACTACCCCTATCAAGAGGGGAAGGAGGAGGATCATGAAGATGAACTTCTTCCTCCTCATGGTCAATAAATATTCCTTCCTTAACAAGCTCCAGAGCTTCACGCGCTCACCACCTTCAAGAAGAGGTCGTTTATATTCGGTTTCCTGGAGGAGATGATCTCATGTTCGTAGCACCTTAACAACCTCTGGAAGGCTCTCTTCTTCTCCTCTCTCACCCCAAAGAGGAGAGTATCTATCTGTACGTTCAGTACATCTATCCCTTCTTCCTTGCAGGATGCGATTATTTCCTTCAGAGCCCTCTTGGACAACGATTTGAACTTCACCTCATACACATAATCCAATCCCACTTTCTCCTTGATGTCCTCCACATTTCCATAAACGAACTTCTTCCCTTCCTTCAGGACGAGGAGTTTCGTGCAATTTTTCTGAGCTTCATCCAATAAATGAGTGGTCAGGATCACTGTGCAGCCCCTTCTCCTCAACTTCTTTATGAAATTCCAAAGGAGGTTTCGATTGTAATAGTCAAGGCCCGTGAAAGGCTCGTCCATGAAGATCAGCTTAGGTTCATGAAGCAAGGATAAGATCACGTTTAACCTCGTCTTTTGGCCTCCAGATAGGTTGCTCGCTGGTTCGTCTAGTTTCTCTTCCATCTCTAATTCTTTCAACATCCTTCTCCCGACCTCCAGCGGGCTCTTCGCCCCGTAAAGAGAGCCGAACAGGAGAATGTTCTCCCTGACCGTTAACTCCTCAAAGAAGGAGTGGCCTTGGGGACAGAACCCTATGAGCTTCTTACTCCTCCAGAGGGGCCTCCCATAAAAGCTCACCTTTCCACTTCTCTTCTTCACCAATCCCAAGATGAGTTTCAACAAGGTGGTTTTCCCAGAACCACTCAACCCAACTATTCCGAAGATATCCCTCTTCCTCACTTTAAATGTCATGTTCTTTATGATGCCCCTCGGGCCTCCCGAGAGCTCCTTGATCATTAAAGGGAACACCTTCTTTTCCTTCCTGAAGAACATGTGGTTATAAGGCAAGGCTCATTTTATCTCTTTTACTATCTGTTCCTTTCCGGGAGCTCTCCTCTAAAAGTCGTTGCTCCTGGTGTTTTCATTCTGGAGGCGGTTTCTTAGAGATCGGTTGAAAGATATTCACGTAAAGGTAAACTTTATGAATTAAAAATACACCCTTTTTAAACATGGCCAGAATTATCGGCGTTTTCTCTGGGAAGGGAGGGGTGGGAAAAACCACATTCGTCGCCAACATAGGTGCAGCGTTAGCACATGATTTTGGGAGAAGAGTGGTAGCGGTGGATGCCAATACCTCTGGTTCTTCTTTGGGAGTGCACCTTGGCATGCATTTCAACCCCCTCAACTTGAACAACGTGCTCAGAGGGGAAGCTAACCCTTTCGATGCCTTGAGTGAGCACGGCTCTGGGATGTGGGTGCTCCCAGCTTCCATAAAACTTAGGGACTATTTCGTGGACTATAGCAAAATACCTGACGTCATAGGAGAGCTCGCCAAGAGGTTTGAGATAGTGCTCGTGGATACCGCTCCAAGCCTTGGAGAAGAAACCCTCTGGGTCTTGAATGCAGTGAACGAGGCGATAATCGTGACGAATCCAGACCTGCCATCAGTGATAGAGGCCCTGAAAATGGCGAAACTGATAAACACCTATGGCATCAAACTCTTGGGGGTCATTTTAAACAGGCAGAGAAAGAAAGCGCCTCTTTCGAGGGAACAAGTCATGGCCTTGCTCGGGCTCCCATTGATAGGAGAGATCCCTGAAGATAGAAGGGTGGAAGAGGGGATAAAGTACAGCATACCCGTGGTACACCTGTACCCAGATGCCAAGGTTTCTTTGGCCATGAAGAAAATAGCAGGCGAGCTCGTCGGCGAGGGTTTCCAATACCCCTCCCTCTTTCAAATGCTTAAAAGGAGGTTAGGCTTATGATGGAAAGGTTGAGGGACATGGTGGTGGAGGACTTCGACATCTCTCAGATAAGCCCCATTGAAGAACATATGAATGCTGCTAAGGAGTTGAAGGAGAACATAGAGCGCGTAGAGGAGACCCTGGCCTACTTGAAGGAGAAGGGGATAAACTCAGTGATCAGCGTGAACTACCAGAAGAAGGTGATAAGGCTGCCCAGCGAGGAGTTCATGAGGTTGGCGGAGATCGCAGAACCTAAGATAGAGGAGTCCATCCTTGGAAAGAAGGGCAAAATATCCATGGGAGACGTGGAAATTCACGCCTTGTTGAATGAAGGACAAGTGAGCGAGTTGATGAGCACCAAGTATCCGTTCAGGTTTTGGTACTGTGAGAACGTAGTCACAAACTTGGGAGAGTTCTACGATGCTCTAGATAAGGTGCCATTGAATTCCATAAAGCACCACTTGAGTCAAGGGGATTTTTCTAAGTGGCTCTCCTTCATAGGCGAGGAAGAGCTCAGCAAGAGATTCGCAGAATTTGAAGGCAAAGAAAACTATGGAGAAGACGTCAGAGCCACCCTAAGAAACGTCCTCTTGAGCTACGTAGAAGAACAGATCAAGAAGAGACTGAACATATGAACCCCGAGGGATGTAGGAAGAAGTCCGAGTTAAACACGAATTTGAACCGGCACTTCATAGCGGACGAGGACCTCTTGGAATTTCTTTCGAATTTTGGAAAGGGGAAAGTGGTGTTAGAAATAGGAGGAGATGCTCTCCTGACTAGGAAATTAGTGGAGAAAGCAGAGAGAGTTTACGTGATAGAGGAGGACAAGGAATTCGGAGGGAAATTGGGTGGGGTAGGAGCACAAGTGATCACAGGAAATGCGTTGAAGGTGAAGTGGCCCCAATTCCAAGTCCTCCTCTCTAGCTCTCCTTCCTTAATTAACGAACCTCTCTTGTTTAGGATGACTAGGCACGATTTTGAGTTCGCTGTACTCGTAGTGTTAGAGGACCTCCACCGAGAAATGTCTGGGAAAGGGAAAATTGGGCTCTTGACTGGGGAGTTCTTCGAAGTGGAAGGACTAATGGAAGTGCCAAAACAAGCCTTTCGCCCAAAGCTCGAGGCGAAGGCCGTGGCGGTAAAGTTGAAGAGGAAGAAAGTCAACACACTTTTCTCCAAAGTGTTATTACAGTACGATAAAAAGCTCAAAAACGCCTTAAGGGAGGCTTTATGCTCTTTTGGGTTGACTAGGAGGGAGGCTAGATTCTTGGTGGAAAAGTTGGGGTTGGATGAGACGAAAGAAAAGAGGGTGATAAACTTATCCGACCAGGACTTCTTTGTTCTCTCCAATGAGCTCAGAAAGTTGGGGAAGGAGGTCCATAAATCTTAGCAGCTCGGAGAGGGGGTATATCTTCACCTTTCCCTCCTCCAACCAACTCATGATGATCTCTTGATCAACCTCGTCCAGTTTCCTCAGGATGTCATAGGACACCCCCACGTTCAAATCGGGGTTCTCTGGCTCCCCTGGCCCGAAGTAAGTTATGGTACCGTTTTCCACCCAGATCTCCCATTTCACGAGCTTATACGCCTTCCCCTCGTATTCGAAGAACGTGTAGAAGTGTATGGTGTAATTCTCTCCGAATAAGGTTCTCAACAGGGAGGTTATGTTCTCGTTCTCATTCACTTGACTTACGTTCACCTCCATCAAGATGGATTCTATGTCCTCCTTTTCCTTCATCAATGCGCTCATGTTCTCCTCACTGATGTTCACTTCCTCCACATCTCCAAACTTCGGAGGAGAAGTGGTTTGAACCAAGAGGTTCATGACCTCGAAGAGAGTCATGTTGAAGTTCTCCCTCAGCATCCTGTCTCCCATGTATCCACCGCTCGCGAGGAGTATGATGGAAGAGATGATGGAGAAGAGGAGCTTCTTACCCATGCAGTAAAGAAGTCACGTTCATTTATTAAGGTTTCTGGGGCCTAAAAGGTTTAAAAATGAACTCATTCAAAGTTTCTCATGGAGATCAGGGAAGCCGGGTCTTTCCTTGGAAAAGAAGTTAAAGTGAAGATAGATCGGCCCATGGGCTCGAGACATCCAAAATGAGGTTTCATTTATCTCGTCAATTACGGCTTCGTTCCTGGGGTGAGAGCACCAGACGGAGAGGAATTGGATGCCTATGTTTTGGGTGTATTCGAACCCTTAGAAGAATTCGTCGGGGAATGTATCGCGGTGATCCGCAGGTTAGATGATAATGAAAACAAGTTAGTTCTGGTTCCTGAAGGTAAAAAAATACTCAAGAGAGGTTTTTCAAATCAGAGGTCATCACGGAAAGGAAAGGTTAAAATAGCTTGTGGTCTTTTTCAATCATGTCCCTAGAAGAAAAATTGAACATCGCCATTATTGAGACTTCAGCGGAAAAGTTAGACCAGCGATTGTACGTGGCATTCTGCATGTACAACCTGAACCTCGTGAACAGGATCCTGGTGAGCGGGAGGAAGGGTGTGGGTGTGGCCGAGAAGTTCTTCAAGAACTGGAGGATTCCTTTGAGCCAAGTCATTTGGGAGAAGGATTCTAACGGGATCAAGGAAAGCATAAAGAACACGCTCCACCTGCTTTACACGATGAGGGATAGAGTTGGAAGGGTTTACTACATAGTGAATCACGAACACCTGAGGGATGCGGAGGCCATGTTCAAAAAGATTGCGAGAAAAATTGGCTACAAACCAGATACGGAGTTCCAGAGCTTGGAGACCAGCATATCTTACACCTCGCTTTGGAGTAGGAGTAAGAGAAAAGAAGGGGCATACGCATGAGGAAGTGGTGGATTGGAGTAGTGCTCGCCCTTCCCGAGGAAGGTTTGAGGGACAGACTAGAGTTAGCACTTGATATGTTAGAGAATGGTTCTTATGACCTACTCATCATGAGTGGTCCCCATAAAGAGGAGATCTGGGAGGAGGTGAGGAAGAGAGAGAAATTGCCGAGGGAAAAGATAATGTGGGAGGGTTCTTCGGAAAATCTCAAGGAGTGCGTAGAAAACTCCATCGCGGTAGTGTATGGGTTGAAGGAAAAAGTGAAGAGAGTGGATTATGTGCTTAACCTCAAAGGGATGGGGCGCTTGGAAGAGAGGATAAAGAAGGAAGCTGAGAAGACGGGTTACGCAAAGCTCGTGAGGAGGTTGCACGTGACTGGCGTGAAGTTTAAAAAGAAAAGTTAATCTCTTCTGTTATGACTCTTGAGGAGAAAATCAAAGTGGCGGTAGTTCCCACAGGGCCTAGGGAAGATTTCGTGAGGAGGTTAAAGGGAGCTCTCTACCTCTACAAGAAAGGACGCGTTGATCTCATCATGATGAGCGGAGCGCCGAGTTACTTGGACAAGCTGGCTACTCAAATATTCAAAAAGTATGGGGTGGAGAAAGTGCTCTGGGAGGGGTCGTCCCGAAACACTACAGAGAACGTGTGGAACTCTTTGGATGTTCTCTCACCTTTAGAGGCAGAAGTGGTCTTTGTCACCAATGACTACCATGGACCGAGGGTGCTTCGAGAGATACGGAGATGCATTCGCAAGAGAGACACTCCAAAAGTGGAACTCTTCACCGTGAAGTCCAAGGGTTTTCTCAGGAAGTTAATACCAGAGTTCCTGAAGATGCTCTTCCCTAAGGGTCCGAAGAGGCTCAAGAGATATCTCAACAAGCTCTATCTGTGATGGCTCGAACAACCCTGTTCACAGCTATGATGTAAGCGGCTGTCCTCATGCTCACCCCTTGGTTTTTCATCACCTTCGTGACATCCCTGAGGGAGTTCCTCATCCTTTCCTTGAGCCTTTCGAAGACCTCTTCCTTGTTCCAGTAAAGGCCAGTCCTGTTTTGAACCCACTCGAAGTAGCTCACCGTGACCCCACCTGCATTGGTCAGGATGTCTGGGACCACTACTATGCCTTTTTCCTTGAGGATCTCATCAGCCCTTGAAGTCGTGGGGCCGTTTGCCACTTCTAGAATCAACTTCGCCCTTATCCTGTCCGCATTTTTCTCGGTTATCTGCCCCTCTACCGCCGCGGGTATCAGAACATCCACGTCCAGTTCCAACAATTCTTCATTACTCATATCTTTCCCGACTTTTCCTTCCTTTCTCTTCCTCTCTATTACTTCCTTCACGTCCAACCCCTTTTCCTCGTAAATAGCTCCTTTGGAATCACTCACTGCTACTACTTTATACCCCAACTCACCCAATTTCCTCGCCAGATTCATGCCCGCGTTTCCAAACCCTTGGATCGCTACCTCCTTCCCTCTGATGTCAAACGTCTTCACGGCTTCCTGAAGCACGTAGACCGCCCCTTGAGCGGTCGCTTCTTCCCTTCCCTGGGAGCCTCCCAAAGAGAGAGGTTTTCCCGTTATCGCCCCAGGCTCGTGTTTTCCCACTATCTTCTCGTACTCGTCTAACATCCAAGCCATTACTTTTGAGTTGGTCCCCACATCTGGCGCAGGTATATCTCTATCCACACCGATGAAGGGGGCTATCTTCCTAATGTATCCCCTGCTCAATCTCTCCAACTCCCTTTCGCTTAATTCTTTGGGATTCACTATCACACCACCCTTGGCTCCTCCGAATGGCAGGTCCAGAAGGGCACACTTCCAAGTCATCAAAGAGGCTAGGGCTTTTATCTCGTCTAAGTTCACAGAAGGGTGGAATCTTATGCCGCCTTTGGTGGGGCCTCTTGCAGAGTTGTGTTGGACCCTAAATCCCTTAAAGACCTTCCTTCCACCATCGTCCATCCTAACAGGTATGCTCACCTCCAGGATCCTTTCAGGGGTCTTGAGCCTCTCAGCGACTTCTTCCTTGATCCTCAATCTCGAGATAGCCCCTTCCAAATTCTCCAAGACATCGTCTAAAAAACTCATTTTTTCCCACCTTTCAAGAAGAGGTAGGCAGAATAGGCAGCAAGGGCACCTTGAGAGGCAGCTGTTATGAATTGTTTGAATTTGGTGACGTTGGTGATGTCACCAGCCGCGTAGACCCCTTTCACGTTGGTCTCCATGGTCTTAGGATTCACCTCTACATACCCCTCCTCATCCAACTTCACTCCAAGCTCCTTGGCGATGCTGGTGGAGGGGACGTCACCTATCTCGATGAAGACCCCATCCACCGGGAATTCTTCTTCCTTCCCTTCTCCCTTGAAAGGTTTCAGCACAAGGGCTTCCACTTTTTCTTTCCCTTCCACTCTAACAGGCACCCTATTGTACACGACCTTTACTTTTGGAATGGAGAGGACTTTTTCAGTGAGTAAGGGCTCTGCCCTGAGCTTTTCCCTCCTGTAAATGATATGAACCTCCTTCGCGTGCTCGGAGAGTATGAGGGCGGATTTCACCGCAGCATCAGACCCGCCTATCACTGCTACTTTCTTCCCTTTGAATAAGGGGCCATCACAGGTGGCACAATAGCTGACGCCTTTTCCGAGGAGCTTGTCTTCTCCTGGGATGTTGAGTCTCCTCCTCTCAGAGCCCATCGCCAAGATGATGGCCTTGGACTCGAAGCTCTCATCATCCAGGGTCCTCACTGTGAAGTTCCCCTTCTCTTTCCTAACCTCCACGACCTTTCCCCTCAAGATCTTTGCCCCAAACTCCTCCGCTTGTTCCCTGAACTTCCTCATGAGCTCGGAGCCACTTATGGAAAGAAAGCCCGGATAGTTCTCCACTAAATGGGCCTCCATCCCCTTTCCTCCTATGACCTCTCCTATCACCAAAGTCCTCAACTTGTACCTGACCCCATAAAGGCCTGCACTTAACCCAGCTGCACCAGCCCCCACAATTATTAGGTCATACATTTTCCATCTCCTTTTTTACAGCCCTCGCGAGGTACAAATCAGAGGGGGGAACTCCCTCAAAGGCGAGCTTTCCATTTATCAAGATGGCTGGCACCCCCATTATCCCGTGCTTCCTGGCGAGCTCTAATCCCTTCTGAGTTGCCACAGAGACTTCCTCAAAATCCACGTCCAACGCCTTCGACACCCTCTCAGCCATCTCGACCGCGAGTGGACAGTACGGACAGGTCGGTGAGGTTATGATTTGTATCAGCACTTTTTTCCTCATGGGCTGAAAGAAATCACTTCAGCTTTATTATATTTACCTTCCTCTCCTTCACTTTCTCTATCAATCCATTCCTCTCGAACTTCTTGAGGATCCTGTGAACCTTCACCCTGGATAACCCCGTGTTCCTAACTATCCTCGCCTGGGTAATCTCCCCCTTCTTAACGATCTCTTCTAAGACCTTCCTCTCTTCCTCGTCCAAGAGCTTTGCTATTATATTCCAGTCCTTCTCCTTCGCTTCTTTCGTGCTCAGGATTAGGTAATAGATGCTCGAGCCAACTAACAGCCCAAAGGAGGCGGAGAGGGGGACGAATAAGTAAATAGGTATCACGCAACCGCACACGTTCCCACTTTGTATGCTCATTGCCACGTATAAGGAGGTCAAGGAGATTATCAGCACGAAACTCGCTAAGATAGCTGTCGTGAGCATTATCCTCTTTTTCTCCGAGAGTTTCATCCTTAGAGAAAACTCCCTTGTGACTTTTAAAGATTAACGAGTTTCTTCAAATCTTCTTTTATCACGTCCCTCAAATTGGGATTCCTTAGGGCAGCGGCAGGATGATAGGTGAGTAAGACTTTTATCTCTCCCCACATGGTCCCGATCCTGAAGACCTCACCATGCATCCTCTCCATGGAGGTGAATCTCATGTTGTATCTGTCTAAGAT
>QMVD01000020.1 GCA_003660925.1 Nanobdellota archaeon | reverse complement strand
TCCCACTTCATCTTCTCACCTCCATGAAACGCATCACTTCTTCGTAAGTGGGCACGAAATCGGGTGGGTTGGAAACGTGCAAGGCAGCAGCGGCGTTTGCGAATTTCAACGCGTGTTCCACCTCATCTCCCTTCATGATGCTGAATAAAAAGGCTGCGTTGAAGGCGTCTCCCGCTCCTGTGGGATTGAGAGACCTCACCCTGTAAGCCGGTTGGAAGGGGCCACCTAAGATCTTGCTCCCCTTCCTTCCCATGTGGAGCACCATCGTGCCCCCGAACCCCCTAAGGTTAAGAGCTTCGTACTCTTGCTCGTTCAAGAAGAGGAGATCCACCTTAGGGAGGATAGAGAGCAACTTCCTCTTCCCCTTCCCGGTAGGGTACCCTACGTTAAGGGCCACGTTGCCCCTAACCTCCTCGAACAATTTTTCATGGTCAAGGGATTCCAAATGCCAAAACCCCCCGAGGTAAAACCACTTGGCCTTCCTTAACCTTATGTCCTCGAATTCTAAGAGGGAATTGGAGCCCCTATAGGTTATGAATTTCCTATCGTCCTTAGTTATCGCCATGGTTATCCCCGTTCTCCCCTTCCTCACCACCTTCATCCTCACACCATATCTCCTCCCCTCCTTGATCAAGAAGTCTCCGAGGAAATCTCTCCCAACTGCTCCCTGAAATTCCACTTTTAACCCCAACCTGGAAGCGGCGCAGGCGAAGTTAAAAGCTTCCCCTCCCTTCACGAGAAAGACCTCGCTTATCACTTGAGGCGCTGATTTTTTGGTGGGGAGGTTGATGACGTCCACGTTTATATCTCCCACGACGAGAACGTCCATGCTAAAATCAAGAAAGGTTTAAATTTATGTGTTTTGTTTCTCACTTCCATGAAGTTCTACGTGAAAAACGGAGGAAGACTCATCCTCATGCGATTCGATACAGGGGCTTTCGGTTCCAAGTGGTGTGGGGTGTGGAGACCTCCCTTGAAGTTGATAGAATACTGGGCTTTTAAGGTGGATGATGAGTGGCTCTCCCCCCAAAATTGTATGGGCTTTGATGGGAAAAGACACCTCTACGAGCTAAAGGGCATGAGGGTGGAAGAAGAAGTCTTAGTGGGAGATGGAGTGAAGATAAGATTGAGGTTCAAGGGAAAGAAGAAAGGGAAGGTGAAGGTTCAGATGGAGGTTGGGATAAACATAAGGAGGTGGGAAGAAAACGCTCACGACAGGAGATATGAGGTCGTCGGGAAGAGGGATGGTTTCCTAGTCAAGAACGAATTGGGTAGCGTGAGAGTGGGAGGGGGGAAGTTCTTGAGAGGGGGACTCTACAGGAGGCACTTCCCTGGAGCGTACCACGATTGGGACTGGCTTGAGGAAGAGCAGAGCGTGTTCGTGCCAGGGATCTTGGAGAAAGAAGTTGACTTAAGGAAGGTAAAAGAGGTCACATTCTACATCGAGAAGAGGGACTTTGAACCGAGGGAGATGGGTTTCGGTTACCTCTCAGATTTCGGCTTCTGCTATCTGGCGGGTTTTCCTTGGTTCCTCCAATTCTGGACCAGGGACGCATGCTTCATCATGCTGAATGAGATCAAGAAGGGAAACTTGAAGGCAGTAAAAGAAGCTTTGTTAACTATATCCAAGTTCGAGAGGGATGGAGAGATTCCCACCAAGATAGAGTTGGATGGAAAAGCTTATTATTATTCTGTGGATGTCCCCGGCCTCTTCGTGATAGCCCTTTGTAGATATTTGGAAGCCTCTAAAGACAAAAAGATGAGAGAAAAGATGAGGGGACTGGTGAACAGAATTCTGAGGAAGAGGATGGAGGGACTGATAGAAAGCTACGGAAAGGATACGTGGATGGATTCCTTGGAAAGGGACGGCTACTGCTTGGATGTGCAATCAGTTTGGGCAGAGGCCTTCAGGTCAGCGGGGAAGGTTTATGGGAGAGCTGACTGGGCGAGGAGAGGGGAGGAAATAGTGAGAGTTATCAATGAGGAATTCTGGACAGGAGACTTCCTCTTAGATAGATTGGGAGAGGATGACATCACCGCAAATGCTCTCTTCCCACTCTTCTTCAAGCAATTACCCAAGGACAAGGCGAGAAAGGTCTTGAAGAGGTTGGAAAGTGAGGAGTTCACGACCGAGAGGGGGATCAGGTGCAGGTCGAGCGAAGATGAGTTATATGATCCGGATGAATATCACCTCGGGAGGGTTTGGGGGTTATTAACTGGGATGATGATCGTGGCAGAGGAGAATTACGGAAGAGCTGAGAAGGCAAAAAAGTACAAGGAGATCATCGAAAGAAATAAGGGTTCGAGGTGCATTGACGGGGTGGACGAGACCTATGATGGTGACTCGTTGATCCCTATGGGGTGTTGCAAACAGGCTTGGTCGGAGGTGTGGGTATGACGGACATAAACCTTTGTTTTGAAGTGCATCAACCTCTTAGGTTGAAACCGTACTACGAACCAGATGGTGGGAAGGACCTCCTGGAAAGGTATTTTGACATGGAGAAGAACAAGAAGATCCTGAGGAGGGTGATAGATAAGTGCTACATGCCCGCCAACAACATCATCCTGAAGTTGATAGATGACTTGGGGAAAAAGTTTAAGGTCTCTTTCTCCATAACCGGGGTGCTGTTGGATCAATTCGAGATGTTCGCCCCTGAGATGATAGACTCCTTCCAACAGTTGGCCTCCACCAGGAGCGTGGAGTTCCTCTGCCAAACTTACTATCACTCCCTGGCCAGCCTCTACGGGACGGACAGGAGCGAGTTCGTGGAGCAAGTGGAGATGCACAGGGAGAAGATGAAAGACCTGTTCGGCAAGAGGCCGAAGGTCTTCGAGAACACGGAGTTCATATACAACAACATGATCGCCAAGACCGTGGAAGGATTGGGGTTCAAGGGAATCTTCACGGAAGGTATTGAGAGAGTGTTGGGGTGGAGGAGCCCGAATTACTTGTATAAACCTCCAGAGCACGTGGCCAAGAAGATAAAGGTCTTGGTGAGGAATTATAGGTTGAGCGATGACATAGGTTACAGGTTCTCCGCCAGGTGGTGGGACCAGTGGCCCTTGACAGCGGATAAATACGCGACGTGGCTAGCTGCCACCCCAGGGGATGTCATAAACATATTCATAGACTACGAGACGTTCGGGGAGCACCAGTGGCCCGAGACAGGGATCTTCTGGTTCCTGGGAAGTTTGCCCTACGAGGTGTTGAAGTGGAAGAACCTCAAGTTCTCCACTCCCTCCAGGACCATTCTGAAATATCCGGCCAGGGATGTCATAGACGTCTTCGAGTTCAACACCATAAGCTGGGCGGACATAGAGAGGGACGTGAGCGCTTGGTTGGGGAATGAGATGCAGAGGTTCGCTTACGAGGAGATCAAGAAGATAGAGAAGTTGGTGAAGAAGAGGGGAGACCCAAAACTCCTGAGGATATGGAGGTACTTGCAAAACTCTGATCACCTATATTATATATGCACGAAGTGGTGGGCAGATGGGGACGTCCACAAGTACTTCAGCCCCTTCGACACACCAGAACAGGGATTCCTCACCATCTTAAAGGTGTTATCCGATTTCAAGGAGAAGTTGCTTTAGCCTTGGCCCAATCCGACTTCTCGTACTCTCCCAAGACCTCCTCATACAACTTTATCATGAGATTCGTGTTCTTGTCCCAATCATACCTCTCCCTAACCGTCTTGAACCCGCTCTCCACCAACCTCCTAGCCAATTCGGGGTCCCTCAGCACCTTCTTTATCCCCCAAGCTAAACTCTCGCTGTGCTCCTTCCAGACCTTGATCCCGTTGTATTCGTGTTGGACGATGTTGGATAGTCCTCCCTCGTCCGCCACCACTACTGGGGTCCCGGCACACATCCCTTCCAACGCCACTATCCCGAAAGGTTCATGCCTCGATGGGATAGCTATCACGTCAGCGAGCTGCATGAGGGCCCTCTTGGTGAACTCATCCAAGAATCCCGTGAAGTAGAATTTCTGTCCCACCCCCATCCAATTGGCGAGGTCGGTGTATTGCATCCTCGCGTAGCCCTCTCCCACGCACACGAACTTCACATCTGGAAATTCCTTCAGGATGAAGGGAGCAGCTCCCACCAGGATGTCACACCCTTTTTGGTGGAACATCCTCCCCACGAAGAGAACTATTCTCTCCCAAGGTGCTGCGAAGTTGTTCCTCAAGTTGGGGTCGAACTCGAACCTGTAACCATCTGCCTCTATCCCAGGAGGGATTACCCATATCTTGTCCTCCGGGACGTTGAAGAGGTCTTGGAGGTGCCATTTCATGAAATCCGAGAGGACGCTTATCTTCCACGCCTCATAGGTGAGCTTCCAGTCCAACTCATTTATCATGGGAATTCCCTGTCCCTTCCCCCATCTCCCTTGCTCAGTATCGTGGACCGTAGCTATCAAAGGGACCCTATAAGTGTGTTTAGCATAAATGGCAGGGAGGGTGCTCAACCAATCGTGGGCGTGTATGAGGTCGAACTTCTCGGACTTCCAGAGCTCTGTGATCCTCCTCTTCATGAAGAAGTTCATTTGAAGGACCCAAGAGATGAAGTCATTGCTGGGGAAGTCCGCCTTGAAGTAGTGGACCTTAACACCATCCATTTCGCTGTCCTTCGTTTCTGGCCCAGGACAGACCACGTGGACCTCCACCCCTTTCTTCACTAAAGTTTTAGAAAGGCCGCTCAGATAGGGAGCTATCCCTCCCACCTTCCAGGGAGGGAATTCCCAGGCCAAGTGAAGGACTTTCATCTCTTCAACACCTCATATCCCTTCAGGACGTCCTTCATCCAGAGCTTCCTCTGCGGGATGGCTATTTCCACTTTCCTTTCCGGGACACTGTAGTGGTACATCACCTGATACTTCATCCACAAGTTATTCACGAATATCTTCTCCGCCTCTTTACACCCCTCATACTCCAATCTCTTCACAGCTTCTATGTAAGGGTCACACGCCCCTCCCACTCTAACAGGTTCTATGGAATGGAAGGTGATGAAAAGGGGTGTCTCCGTGTATTCCTTGAGGAGTAAGGCCGCAGGGATGGTGAGCCAATCTTGGGTGTGCATCAGGTCGACCCCACCTATTTCCCTTATGACGTCCAAGGCCTTCTTTTCCATCTCATAGGCCATGGTGAGGGACCAAGTAAGGGGGTTATAGACCCCGTGAACGGGATTCCCGACCGTGAAGACGAAGAGATTATCATTCTCCAAGTAGAACTTGTTTGGTTTCTGATCGTCATAGGTGAGGACTATGACATCAATCCCTTTTGAGGAGAGGTAGTCTGCTAATTGCTTGCAGTAGTGGGAAATGGGAGAGATGGAACGAGGGGGGTATTCCCACGTGAGCAGGAGCACCCTTTCTGGGAACATAGGATGTTTAATCTGTCACCATTTAAAAACTTTAAAAAAACTTTAAATACTCGGAGTTCATAACCTTCTCCATGATAAAGAAGTTGGGCAGGAAAATTCTCAACAAAGTTGAGGAGTCCAAGGCTTTTTGGTTGAAGACCGATCATTACAACGTGGTCGATAGGGTAAGGAGTCTTCCGGAGCTAGCTAAGAAACTATCACAGGCTCCAACGTCCGCGGTGATACACCACCTGAGGGAAGGAAAGAATGACTTCGCTCAGTGGATAGAGGACGTCATCGGGGACAAGGTCTTGGCAAAGAGGCTGAGGGGGATAAAGGCGAAGAACTGGGAGGAGATGAAGAACAAGATCGTGAAGGAAATAAACAAGCGCATCAAGCAAATCACAAAATAAATAAACATCCCTCCTTTCTTATGACTTGATGAAGCTCATCGAGGTCTCTTCCGAGGCCGGACATAAGGTCGGTGGTATCTACACTGTCTTGAAGACCAAGGCTGGGGAGCTCGTGAAGAGGTTTGGGGACGACTACATCTTGATAGGGTTCTACGAGCCCCATTCCGCTAAGGTGGAGGTCAAGCTCGAAGATCCAGGGGAATTTAAGGGGATCTTCAAGTCCTTGAAGAAAAAAGGGATAGATTGTTATTACGGAAGGTGGATGGAAGGGGACAATGCCAGGATCATCCTGATAGATGCCTATGATTTCATGAACAAGGTGGATGGGGACAAGCAAATAAACAAGATAAAGTACGAGTTATGGAAGGACTTCGGCATAGACTCTCTCTGGGCCCCCTATGATTTCGACCTGAACGTTGGGTGGGGCTGGGCCACGGGTATGCTGATAGAGAGGTTGAGGAAGCTCTGGAAGGAGAAGATGGTGGTTCAGTTTCACGAGTGGATGAGTGGTGCTGCTTTATTGTATCTGAAAAAGAGAAAGGTGGATGTGAAGAGCGTGTTCACAACCCACGCGACCACCTTGGGGAGGACCTTATCCTCCCTGGACGAGGATTTCATCAAGGAGGTCTTCGAAGGTATAAGTAAAGGCGCTCACATAGACGATAGGGTGGCCTACAAGTACAAGTTGGAGAGTAAACACCTCATGGAGAAGGCATGTGCTGCGAATGCGGACGTCTTCACTACGGTGAGCGAGATCACCGCTAAAGAATGCGAGTACATCTTAGAAAGGAAGCCGGACAAGATAACACCGAATGGTGTGGACCTGAGCGACTTTCCCTCTAAGGATGAAGAGGAAAAGAAGAGGAACAGGGAAGAACTGAACAAGTTCATCTACGCCTATTTCTCCCCTTATTACCTAGTATCTCCGGAGAAGGCCCCTATATTATACATATCTGGGAGGTATGAGTTCAGGAACAAGGGGATCGACGCCTTCATAAATGCCTTGGGAAAACTCAACAAATCCCTCGATAGGGAGATCTTCGCCTTTTTGTTCATCCCCACCAGCGTGAAGAGGCCAAAGGAGAAGGTCATGGAGAACGTTCTCATGATGGACAACCTCTGGGATAAATTGAACGTGTTCCTCAAGGAGAGGAGGGACGAGCTCATCTTGAAGAGCATGGAGAGGGTAAAACACGAAGAAGAATTCATGGAAGAATATAAGTTTCAGCTTCTGAAACAAATTTTAGATGGTTCCATCTTGGACTCCGACCTCATGAGGTTCGATGAGGTTAAGGATATGCACGAACTAGCGAGGAACCTGAAGAAGGAGAACGATATACCTCCCCTCTGCACTTATGAATTGAACTATGAGGATGACCTCATCCTGAACGAACTCAAGAAGGTGGGCCTCAGGAACAGGAAAGAAGATAAGGTGAAAGTGATTTTTTATCCCACCTACGTGAAGCCAGGGGACGGATTGATAAATATGGAATACTACGACGTCGTTTTAGCTTGTGATGTGGGAGTGTTCCCAAGCAGGTATGAACCGTGGGGCTACACGCCCATAGAGGCAGCTGCCCTGGAGAACGTGGCCATAACTTCAGACCTCTCGGGGTTCGGTTGCTTCTTGAAGGAGAGGGTAGGGGACACGGAGAAGAGGGGGATAAGGGTGTTGAAAGTAAAAGACAGGAAGGATGAGGAAATTTATGAGGATTTGGCTGAGATGCTGAAGGACATCGTAAAGGGAGACTTAAAAGCCCTGAAAGAGGACGCGTACAAATTGGCAAAGCTAGACTCCTGGGAGGTCATGATAAAGAATTATCTAGAGGTGTACGGAGATGGCTGGAAATGAGATAAGGAGGGATCCCATAAGCGGGTATTGGGTCATCCTATCGGAGAGGAGAGCGAAAAGACCCCACCAATTCGTCACCGAAAAAGTAGTGGAAAGGGACAGGAGATGTCCTTTCTGTCCAGGGAATGAACATATGGTGTTAGAGACAGATAGGCTCCCCGAGAAAGGGAAATGGTTAGTGAAGGCGGTGAAGAATAAGTACCCGTTCGTAGACAAGTTAGATGAAAGGACAAGCCTTCCAAGGGAGGGCGTGATAAGGGATGAGCCTTTCTACTACCACTTCCCTTCTTTAGGTTATCATGAGGTGATCATAGATACTCGCAAGCACAACAAAGAAGTATTTGATCAGGGGATCATGTCAACCTATCGTCTCTTAGAGATGTACAAAAGGAGGATGGAGTACATGATGAAAAACAGGTGGATAAAGTACGTGAACATCTTCAAGAACAAGGGCTCTCAAGCTGGTGCCTCTCTCCCTCATCCCCACTCCCAGATCTCTGCCTTCCCCTTTGTCCCAGAGAGGATTAAGAAGGAAATGAGGAGGAAATGCGGGTTCTGCGAATACATAGAATTGGAGAAGAAAAGTCCGAGATTTGTCCACGAGAACGACGAATTCATCGTTCTGAGCCCATATGCCCCGAGGTTCGCTTTTGAGATGTGGGTTCTCTCGAAGAAACACAAAAGAAGCATCCTTGAGATGGGGAAAGACGAGTTAATGAGCTTGTCGAATCTCCTGGTTCAACTCTTTAAGGCCATGAAAAAAGTCTTGGGGGATTTCCCGTATAATTACGCGATTCACCAAGCTCCAAAGGGAAAGGACTTCCATTTCCACCTAGAAATATATCCAAAATTGTCCATTTGGGCAGGACTGGAATTGGGCTCAAATATATACGTGAACGCTGTGTGCCCAGAGGATGCAGCATTATTTGTGAGGGATCACTTATAGAGGACTTCCTTGACCCCCCTCATCATCTCCTTCCAGAACTGCCTCATGCTCCTCTCGAAGCTGTTCCCGAGCTTGTACACCCACCTCTTCAGCTCAGGGTCGTCGACGAAGTTCTGCATGTCTACCAAGAAGTTCCTTATGACTTCCTTCACCCGCTTGCTCTCCCAATACTGAGGCCCCATTCCAGCAAGCTCCTCATACTCTATCAACTTCCTCACTAGTTCCCTGGCCATCTCCTCCGCATCTATCTCCTTTCCAAGAACGTAAGAAACCAGCTTCGGGGCGATCTTCTCACTCCACCCTCTGTGGAACCTGCATATCCCGAAGTTGTCGGTTATGATCTCCACCAAGGTCCTTTCCGCCGCTGCCTTCCCTATCTCATAAGGATCGAACTTATCGCTCTTGTAATAGGTCTTGCTCAGGATGAGCATGGGGAGGGGAGCAAAGACCCCTGGAGTCCAGTACATTATTGGGGTGATGCCATAGTCCTTCTTTCCGTATGGTGTATAAAGGGCGAGGTCTTTTATGCCCTTGTGTCTCCTCTCCAAAACGTCCGCGGCGTGTCTCACCCCTCTCCTCAGGAACCAACCTATCCCCTCTCCGGTAACTATCAAGTTGAGTAGATGGTCCGCCACCAACATGTTGGAGTGGGAAGCCATCAATGGGTTCTTTAGGTATTCGTCGATGTCGAAGTACACCTTCAAATCTATCCCTAATTCCTTCTCCGTTAAGAGTCCCTTCGCCCTTGCCTCCATGACCCAAGCGAGCAGGTTACCTATCTCCACCCCATCGAACCCGTATTCGTCCACCTTAGAGACGATCCTCTCAGCATCCTCCATGTTGAAAATCCCTATCAACGGACCATTGGCCGCATACGGCTCGTAGTCCTTCTTGAAGATGATGTTCACCTTCTTGCAGACCACTGGGCATTTCTCCCCACAAGTCCTCCAGCTCCTCGTCTTAATGATCTCGTCCTGAAATCTCCTCCAGTACCATCCTTTCACCAATTTCTCGAAGACAGCCCTCCTTTTCTTGATGGGAATGTAAGTAGAGGTCCAGTTGAAGAAGAGGAATTGAGGTCCCAGTTTGCAGAAATTGACGCCGAAGGTCCCGCCAGTCCCCATGTCCTCGTCATATCTATATTTCTTCGTGACCTTCATCCACACTTCTACAGCCTTCTTCCCGAACTCCTTCTCGAAGAGTTCGTTCACGACTTTCATATCCCTCAAGCTCCTCTCAAATCTATCCCCTTCGAAATCCCCACCCAGAACTATCGCGAGGGTCCTGTGAGCTTGGACCATGACTGATCCTAATCCCCCTCTCCCTGCATAGTCTTCTTGGCCCCACTGGAGCTTCTTGTTTTCTATAACGGTGGAGCCTATGGAACCGTAGTTCGTCAGCATGGAGGCAGGGCCAGTCGCCAGGATCCTGAAGTAGGAATCACCATACCAAGACTTCAGTTCTTTAAAGATGAAGTGCTGAAGAGCACTTATGCCTTTGAAACCTCCTTCACCCCGGAAGTATATCTCGTTCACCCTCTCCTTGTCCAGCTTAATGAACTTCTTCTCAAGCTTATCGCCTTCGCGCTTGAGCGCGACCACATTGTATTTCTTATCCCCTCCTTCTAAAGAGATATAATCGAGTCCTGTGTGATATAAAGCTACGCCTGCCCCTCCCATGGTGGCTATGATGAGGGAACCCAAAATGGGCGACCTGGAAACGAAGATGAGCCTATGGGTTCCTGGGATGGCAGAACCTGCCAAGGGACCTATGCCAAAACAAAGGGGGTTCTTTGGGGAGAGAGGGTCATACTTATAACTCTTCACCTGGAAGTGCCTTTCCAAGCCGAACTCGACAGGACCTAAGCTTTCAGTTTTCTTCACCTTAACGCTCTTCCACCTCGGTTTTATGATGGCGTATTTCATTTCAATCCCTCCGCGAG
>QMVD01000019.1 GCA_003660925.1 Nanobdellota archaeon | reverse complement strand
TAGGGCAGCGGCAGGATGATAGGTGAGTAAGACTTTTATCTCTCCCCACATGGTCCCGATCCTGAAGACCTCACCATGCATCCTCTCCATGGAGGTGAATCTCATGTTGTATCTGTCTAAGATGTAAGAAGCAGCGGTGTTTCCGAGAGCCACTATGACTTTTGGTCTAATGATGGAGATCTGCTTATCCAAGTAGACCGAACACGCCCTCATCTCTCGCTTGGTGGGTTGTCTGTTTCCAGGGGGCCTACACTTAACAACGTTAGTTATGTAAACTTCCTCCCTATCTATCCCTATCTCGGAAAAGATCCCATCCAGCAACCTCCCTGCTGCCCCAACGAAAGGCCTCCCCAACTTGTCTTCCTCCCTTCCCGGAGCTTCCCCGATGAACATAATCTCCGCCTTAGGGTTTCCTTCTCCAAGAACGGGGCGATTCCTTGTTTTCCAGAGCTCACACTTCTTGCAATTCTCGACTTGATACCTAAGATCCTCTAAGTTCATCACTCCTTCACGCTTTCTAAAACAATAGAAGTGACCGTTTTTTCGATACCCTTTATAGTTCTCAACTTTCCTGCCACGAACTGTCCTAACTCGAACACGCTTTTTGCTCTCACCTTTAAGATTATATCACACTCCCCAGCAACTATATGCACCTCCTCCACAATTGCTTCCTTCGCCAGCTCCCTGGCCACATTTTTTATCACTACCTTTCCCTTGCCACCAGTCTTCTCTCTCAAGTATATGTGGATGAAAGCTAAGACGGGTCCGGTCTCTTTCAGAGAACCTAACTTCTTGAACTTCTCAATCCTCTCGTATATCGGAAAGATTATGGCCTCCTCCATGAGAGTTATGTCAAAATGGTGACATAAAAACCTTTCCATGGTTTCTCCCGTTCACTTCTTAGGTTGTACGCTTCAGTGGCTTCTTCCTGTTGAAAAGAGCAAAGTATCACCCAAAACCTTATTAAAAGATGCGTGACTGTATTCCCCTATGAGGAAGGCAATGCTCTTACTACTCTTCATGGCTTTCAGCGTTGCAAAGGCGGAGAGCGTGATCTTAGTGTCGGGGGTGAACTACCCAGACGCGTTGATAGCTGACGTGGTCGCAAACAGAATAGGGGCAGAGGTCTTGATAGTAGAACCAGATGAGATCCCAAACGAAACACTCGCAGAGATTCAAAACCTCACACCTACAGATATATACATTTTCGGGGGGCCTGTGGTGATAAGCGAGGATGTGGAGGCACAATTGAACACCACTTACAACGTCACACGTATATTCGGGATCACGAGGGTGGGAACTGCTGCAGAAGTGGCCCTTTTCTTCTGGCAAGACGGGAGTGTGAGGGCTGTCTTAGTCGTCGACAAAGTTGGTGCACCGGAAGGTGGAGACCCAGACCTAGTTGCCCAGGCTAAGGAACTAGCAAAAGCTGAGGACATCCCCGTTTTCATCATTCCATCAGACCAACTGCCAGACGTGGTCAGTGAGGTGCTCCAACAGTTGGGAGTTAACAATGTGACGGTCATAGGGAACGTTCAGTCAGGAGTCTTAGGTGAATTAAGCAATCTCGGGATCTCTTATGAGCAAATTACGGGGGAAGCCAGGGAAATCAAAGAAGAGGTTGAAAAGAGGGTTGAAAGGAAAATTAAAGAGAGATGGGGAGAAAACGTGCCTCTGGTGATCATAGCAGTGGGTAATTGGACGGACCACGTGAAAGCTCCTGCTGTGCCTAGGGGAAGAGTCATCCTAGTGTGGAGTGCGGACGAAATAGACAGCGTCGTCCAGAAGGTGAAGAACGCGACTTACAGCAGGCTTTTCGTGCTTGGAAAGCCTGACCTAGCTAGGCAGATAGCTGACGCTTTGGAGGCAGAGGGAATAGAGGTGGACCACGTCACGGGGATCCCAGCCAGAATAGCGAGGGAGATACAAAGGAGATTCAGACAACATTTGAAGGAGGCAGAAGGCAATTGGACGATAAGGCTACAGCAAGTGAAACAAAGGATAAGGGAGAGGTGGGACCGCATAGTGGATAGGTGCAACCTAACCATCCACCAGTTCAGGGCTTTGGAGAGAGCAGGAATACCCGTCCCTAGAGCAGAGATAAGCGAAACCATCCAAGCCTACAGGGAAGGAAAATACTGGGAGGCTTTCAAGAGGTGCGAGAAACTCATACACTTGAAGAGGAGGATAGAGTGGAAGTTCAGGCACTTGCTGACAAGGGATTTGGTGAACGAGGAAGTGAGGAAGAGCACGGAGGACATCCCGAGTAGCATCCAACAGCTTCAGGCCCTGCCGACCAGGTCCGAGGCGTGTCGGACCGCCATAGAAGCTGCCCAGAGACTCCTCAGTCAAGGAAGGATATTCCTCGCGAGACAAGCGCTGAAGGCCGCAGAAGAACTCTGCCGATAAAACCTTTTCTTTTTCTCTTCATATCGCACTAGGCTCTTCTCCCCCGTGCCACGTATACTTAGGCCTTATCTGAATGGGGTAAACTCTCTCTTGCTTATCATCAAGAGTTATGGCTGCCCCCCTTAACTTCGGGAGCTCATCTAAGTATCTCGTAAGGGAGTAAGGCATGTAGGACTGCATGATATCGCTCAAGGCCTTCACGTCCATGCTGGAGGTGACCCTGTGGGATATGATCAAATCGCATTGAGTCATGACATCAGTATGTATCTTTCCTGGCTGTTGGGTAGCCAGGACGAGGGAGATCCCAGGTTGCCTCCCTTCCCTTATGATCTGGATCAAAGGGCCTGTCGCGATGGTCTCCCCGGTCCTTGGGAGGAACTCGTGCGCCTCGTCTATGAATATCCAGACCAAGGGTATCTGCTCCTGTTTCTTTTCCTTATAGTCTACTTTGAAATAGCTCCACCCCCTTTGGATGCTCGCCAACTCTTCTATCTTCCTGGCCGTCATCCTCTCCTTCAGGATCTTCCTCGCTAGTAGGGCTATGACCAAAGCCCTTATGCTGAATCCCCTACTAGCGTGACTGTAGTAAGAAACGTCTAAGACGCTCACCTTGCCCCTCCTTAGCAATTCTTTAGTAGTTGTCCCCTCCTTGTCAAATATGCCCCATCCCTCAGCCATCTTGAATCTGGCGATGGCTGCCTCCTTCGTATCCTTGTCTGCCCTCTCATCGCTTTCTATCTCACCCACGATGTCACTTATATCAAAAGGTTTCCCTTTCTTCCTCAACCTGTTTATCACCCTCAGGATCAGGACGCCCAGAGGCTCGTTTATGCTCAGGTCAAAAGTGGAACACCAATCCATCCCGTCTAGATCACTTACCCTCAAGGAGAATGGTTCATCCACAGGGATCCCCTTCTCCTTCATCTCCTCGAACACCCCTTTCGGAACGAAGACAATTATCCTATCACTGAAGTCTTTGGGTTCTATCCTCCATTCGTCCAGCAACTCCCTTTGCCTGTAATTTGGGTACTTCATACTCCAGAATATCCCCATTGTGTCGAAGAAGAGACAGGAAAGGTTGTTCTTCACCTCCTCGGGCATTTCGGCCACGCCCTCAGCTATAACGGACATGGTGTAACTCTTCCCGCTTCCTCTCTTTCCAGATATGAGGATGACATGTGGCTTGGCCACGTCCAGATATACTTCATTTGCCATGCTCGTGGTCTTCCCCATGGTCACGTATTGCTTCCCTATGAAGACTGCCCCTTTCGTCCCCAGTTCTTCCCTCTCATCCTTGCTTCTCCCGAGGATGATCTGATAGGGCATGAAAAATAGAAGATGAAGGATGATTAAATAAGTTGCTCTTTTATCTCTCGTCTAGGTATGCCATTAGAAATAATGAGGGGTAGATAAGTTGGGATCACCAAACCCTTCCTGACACACTTTTGCTCTTTTTGTTCCTTCAGTAACTCTAGGAAAGAGATGACCTCAAATCCGTCTCTCCCCAAGAATTCCTTCAGGAAAGACGCCGTCTCTGGGAAAACTGTAAGGCAGATGGCTAAACCAGGCTCTTCCAACTGCTCGATGGCACGAATGATAGTGTGTGAGCTCATGTGATCCACCACATTGGACAGGTACATGAGGGCATACTTCTCCCCGTCATCGTCTCTCACGTCCTTTATCTTCACGCTCACCTTGTCCAATACTTTCTTCGTTATGGGATATTGGTCTTCAGAGTAGAGAGGATAGGCCTCGAAGACCGATGGGATGTGCTTTCCACAATCCCACTCGCACCCCTTACACCCGTAGAGCACATCGCTCCTCATTCTCTTCACGTAGAGAGGAAAGAACTCCTTTCCCAGTAGGGAGAAAGCTTTCCTCACGATTTTGGGATCACGCTTCTCCCCATCGAAACCCCCTGACTCGAGGGAGATGAGTTCTTCCAGGTTCTTCGACCCCTTTATCAACCTCCTGGACACTTCGAAGTTAGCCACTTGGACAGGATTTATGTCCACTGCCTCGCAACGTTCCATCTCCTCGTGGAGGATGGAAAGGAGAGTGGTGCCTCCCCCAATTATAGCCTTACAAGGTCCAGGGTGTTCCTCGAGATAGTTTTGAGTTATCTTCCTGACAAAACGCACCACGTTGTGTTCGTTGGAATATGGGAACACGAGGCGCATGTCTTTTCTTTTCCACATCTCTAATTAAAAAGTTTACCACTCTCTAATAAACAATAACACGCTTAAATGAACATTCACCTATTTCCCTATGGAGACCCTGGAGGCCATAAGGAAGAGGAAGAGCGTCAGGAAATACCAGCAAAGGCCTGTTGAGAAGGAGAAGTTGTTGAAGATTCTCGAAGCAGCGAGGTTGGCCCCTTCCGCTAAGAACTTACAGCCTTGGCACTTCGTGGTCGTGACTGACCAGAAAGTGAGGGAGGGGATCGCGAGGGGCACCATATACGCCAGGTTCATCAAGGATGCTCCTGTCCTGATAGTTGGATGTGGCGATCCTCGTTCGAAGTTCTACCAGATAGATGTTGCTATCGCACTCCAGAACCTCGTCCTGGCAGCCACTGATCTGGGATTGGGGACGTGTTGGATAGGAGATTTCAGGGAGGAGAAGGTAAAGAGGTTACTAGGGATCCCGGATCGTCTGAGAGTGGTTGCTTTGGTCACAGTCGGTTATGAGAAAGAAGGTTTGGACATCTCTAGGAAAGTCCTGCATACTTTCAGGAAGAGGAAACCTTTAGAAGAGATGGTTCACTGGGAAAGGTTCTGAGCAAAGGTATTTATTTAGAAGCAAGAGAGAAAGGAGTATGGGAATGAGGGCCTTCTCAGTGGGCCTCCTCGGCATGATATATTTGCTGGTCTGGGCTTTCTTGAGCTTCTCGGTGGTTTACCTCTTCCTCAACTTTTCCCTTTCCATTCAGTGGTTCCCCCTTAAGATCCTCACGGCTTTCTTTTCTCTCTTCCTTTTCATCCCCCTCGTCGTCCTCCTTTTCTCTTCCCTCTTTTACAGGGCTTGGCCCTTCGTGTACGAGGAAGGGACGTTCGAGGCTAGCTTGAGAAATGAGAGATTTCTGAGCTGGATGCTCAGGGGCTTCATTTACATCCTCTGTTTCGAGTTCTTGCGGATTACTCCCATCTTTCCCTGGCTTCCGAAGCTGTTTGGAGCGAAGTGTGGGAAAGAGGTCTTCATAGCAGGAAAGATCACTGAACCTCCCTTGACAGAAATAGGTGAAGGGAGCATCATAGGAGGGGAAGCTAAGTTGCTCAATCACGTTTATGAAGGGAAGAAAATCATCCTGAGGAAGATAAGGGTAGGGAAGAATTGTTTGGTAGGGGACAGCGCCATAATCCTGCCAGGGGTGGAGATAGGGGACAACGTCATCATCGGGGCAGGTTCTCTGATCCCAAAGAACAAGAAAATCCCCTCAAACACTGTCTGGGGAGGCAATCCTGTGAAACTGTTGAAGAAAGCTTTTTAACGAACCTTAAACTCTTTCTCTTGTGCCCGGGTAGCCTAGCCAGGTAAGGCGCCTGCCTCGAGAGCAGGTGGGCTCACGCCCTCGCAGGTTCAAATCCTGCCCCGGGCGTTTTCTCCGCCGTTAAATGCCCTTTAAATACCCCTTAATTGCTCAAACTCATCAGGTACTTAGCCCCTCATTAAACTTCGGAATCCCACTGACCCCAAGAAAAACCACACATTTTCCCATGTTAGCATCACTTTTAAGTGGTATTTAAACTTTGTAGGGTAAACTCTAAATAGGGGTATCGCTCTCTTGAGGATAGATGGTCTGGGAGGTTCAAAACAATGATGTGATGATCAAGAAGCTGAAAGAGGTAGTCATTGACCATCGTTCTCGGGCATGGTGCAGACTACCATACCCAGGACATCCTAAAGGTTGCCCAAACTATGGGAAGGACGAGACATGTCCCCCTAAAGCTCCCTTACTAGAAGAAATTGCTGAGCCTCCTTTCGTCTTAGTTGCGGTTAAGTTTGACCTCGAGGAGCACGTCAAGAGGATGAAGGAAAGACATCCGAATTGGAGCGACAGGAAAGCGAGATGTTTATTGTATTGGCAGAAGAAGGTGGACAAACGCTTGAGAGAAATCTGCGAGAAAGTGGCTTCTGACATGCCGAATGCCTTGATCCTTTACAAACCAGAAGCGCATGGTGTCCATGTCTTCGAGACCTGTAGGAGAGCAGGATTAACGTTGGAAAGAAACCCGAAGAAGGTCGTGTGGAAAGTAGCCATCATAGGTACCAAAAGGAATAGCTCATATCAACCCAAATAACATCCCGATCCCGAGGAACAAGATGATGAGGCCTGCTACCAAGTGGAGCCTCTGGATGTTTTTCCTCCTCCAGCCGGAGATGTCCTCCACCTTAGCTATCCCACCGTAAACTAACAAAGTTATCCCTATCATGGGCGAAACGAAGATGAGGTTGTAGAACAGGAGCCAAGGAAGAGTCTCCATCAACTTCAAGAAGGAAAGGATGCCGCCAGCAATGACATAAGGTCCAATGGTGCAGGGAAGGAGGAAAATAGTCACGAAGGCCCCGACTAAGAAAGCTCCTTTTGGGGATGTGACACCAGAGAGGAGTTTTCGAACCCTTGGCCTCCAACTCATGGGCATCTCCGTGAGGAGGCCTCCCGGCTTATACCAGATGAAGTCTTTTATCTGGAGGATGCCCAAGAGGATGGCTGCAATCCCCAGCACCTTGTAGAGGAACAAACGGACGGAAGTGAGGAATTGGATGAGCTGGAAGAACCTTATGATGACCAAACCGTAAAGGAGGTAAATGACATAGACAGAAGAGGTGAAAGCTAGTCCCGCTAATAACACGTTTTTCTTCTTTTTCGGGTCATAAGTCAGAATACTCACCAAGATGAGGGTCAAGACCGCGAGGGCACAGGGGTTCACAGCGTCCACCGCTGCAAGGGACGCTATCTTGGCCAAGGTGAGCGTCTGATTTCCTCGCTCCGTTCCTTGTTGGCTCGTTCCCTCTTCACTCGTCTCCTCTTTCCATTCCAGTAACCACCCACCTACTTCAACAGCATTGTTGAAATAAAGGTAGCGACCTGAGAGGGGAACGGGCTCTGGCTCCACGACCTCGTATCGCGGTAAGGAAGAAAGGACATCTTGGGAGAAAAGGGCCTCGTTCAGGGACTCCCTGCTCTCATTTATCGGGATGAGGACCCTCCCATTCGCCCAGATCTTCGGCTTTCCTGGGAGGGAGCTCAAATTCAACTCCTCAAAACTCACCGACCCTGAGAGGAGAGGGCAGGGGTTCTCGCTCATTCCCTGAATGACCCCCTCCACGTTCTCAAGGATGGGGGTATCTCCCCTAATATAATTCCCTTCCCCGAAGATGAGGAGGGGAATCCCCAAACCAGAACCGTAGTAAGAATCATAAGCGTAGATGAGGGGGGCGTTCTCGGGCTGTTGGTAAATTTCATATTCTATGATAACTAAATTCTGATACTCAAGAGGGAGGGATCCTAGAACTACGGGGTCGGTCTTGGCGCAGTGAGGACAACCTATCCCCGTGAAGTAAACGGCACATACGTAGTCCGCCCTACTCGCGGGGAGGGAGAGGAGTAGGATGAGTATCATTACGCAATGCCTCGCGCGAAGCATGGATAAATGAAGATTGAAACAATATTTAAACTTTAGTTTCACTTCTTGAAACCAAGACTTTCGGCATTTCTCCTAAGAATTCTGCGGCCGTGAGTAACCTTTTACCACCTTTCTCGGCGACCTCCCACACCTCTCTTGTGTTTTCCTTGAATCTGGCCTCCCTAGGCAAATGATGATCGTAGACTATGAGCCTCGTGTCCGTTTCTTCCACGATCCTCACTGCATTCTCTATTGCCCTCCTCAAGTTGGTCTTGTTCAGCAAGTATCCCAGCATGTAGGTCATGGGGCCATCTAGGATGAGGACATCAGGATTTTCCTTGATGATCAATTCTGCGTAATCCTCTATGATGGGTCCATTCACGTCGCTCGAGTGCATCAGCTTCTCTCCGCCGTGTTCGATTATGGTGGCGAAGATCCACCCAACTCTTGAGAATTCTATGCCGTGGAAGAGGGGTTTAGTGAACCTCAACTTGGTCTTCCCAAAGCGAAAGTTCTTCCCCTCTGGATATCTCACTTCTATCCCATCAAACTTCAGCTCGGGTATCTCTGAATTACCATTCCAATTCTCGACCCTCCTCCTGAACCACTTCATCCCTTTCTCGAGCAACTCTCTTCTCCTCTCGTTATAGTCACCGAAGTCCTTATTCCTAGCGATGGGCAAGTCTCTCATAGGATCACCATATCTTTTCTTCCTTCTCTTCTTTAGCAGGGACTCCAACTCCACCTTCCCAAAGTGTTCACAGATCTTGGAGTAAAAATCAAGAGCTCTAGCTCGTTGGGAGTCATTTATGAACTCATTAGGATTTTTAGCGAGCAGGAGCTTACCCGAATAGAATCCGATATCTCTGGGGAAGTAATGGTCATAGTGGTAGTGAGAAATGACTATGATGTCAGCCCTCCTACCAGCCTCTTTTATAGCGCTCCTCGCTTGGGCCACCCAGTAAAGCTTTTCTGGAAGGCTGGCAGGAAAGCTCGGTTGCATGATGGCCACTCCAGGGTCTATTAAGATGGAGATGTCTGGTGTCTTCACTAAAGTACACGAGCTCTTGGCACCTAAAGAGTCAAACCACACGAGTTCGAAGGAGACGCCCATGTTGGAAAGGGCCCTTCGTTAGGTTTATATCTTTCGGGGGAGGAGTAAAAAGCATGTTGCTTTATGTGTTGCTGGCCACCTTCTTGGACGGCTTGATATCCCTAGTGGGAATTTTCTCCCTTTGGGTGAGGGAGAAGACCTTAGACAAGCTCGTATTCGTCCTGGTCTCCTTTTCAACAGGAGCCCTTTTAGGGGGCGCTTTCTTCCACTTGCTCGAGGAATCCTTGGAGAACTTAGAACCGAGGATGAGCTTCTCCATGTTGATCACAGGATTCTCCCTTTTCTTCGTGTTAGAGAGAGTGATAAAATGGCACCATTGTCATCAAGGGAGATGCGATGTCCATCCCTTCACTTACATGATCCTCCTAGGAGATGGGATCCATAACTTCATCGATGGCCTCATAATCGCTGCCGCCTTCTCCTTCAACCTAGGTTTGGGAGTGGTCACTACTCTTGCCATAATCTCTCACGAGATTCCCCAGGAATTGGGGGACTTCAGCGTGTTGATATTTGGAGGGATGGAAAAGAAGAGGGCGTTGTTCTACAACTTCCTTTCCCAACTAACCTGTGTGCTCGGTGGACTTGGAGGATACATGCTCTCCGGGCTTTCCGATTACTTCTCCTCCCTCATGCTCCCGTTCGCTGCTGGGGGCTTCATTTACATCTCAGCCTCCGATCTCATTCCCGAATTGCACAAACAAGTAGACCTGAAAAGGAGCCTTTTCTCCTACCTCTTCTTCCTCTTAGGACTGTCACTGCTCTACCTCCTTTAGGGTGCACTCCTTCGGGAGTTTATCGTACCTAAGCCTCACGAAGCTCGGCGCCCTCAACTTGTCCTTCATTTCCAAGTACTTGACCTCGCAGACGAGCTTGGGTTTTATCCAGATGACCTCCAAGTGCTCATCGTACTCCTCCACCTCATACCTCCTGGTCCTGAGCTTATCCATCTCTTTCTTCAACTTCTCCATGTCCTCTCGACTCCAACCCGTCCCCACCCTACCGAGGTAGTGTAATTTCTTCTCATCATAAGCCCCTAACAACAAAGCTCCGAACAATCCCTTTCTTTTTCCTTTTCCCGGTGTGTACCCCAGGATCACGCAGTCGATGGTCTTCAGCGCCTTTATCTTGAGCCAGAACTTGCTCCTCTTCTGGACGTATGGAGAGTCCTTTTTCTTGGCCACAATACCCTCTATCCCCAGCTTCCTCACTTCCTCGAAGAACTTCTTCCCATAAGTATCCACGTAATCGAGGATCATGAGGTGAGAGACCTCCTTCACGTTCTCCTTAAGGATTTTGATCCTTTCCATGAGGGGTTTTTGGCTCAAGTCCTCCCCGTTCAGGGAGATGATGTCGAATAAGACGTAGGTGGCGGGCATCTGTTTGGAAAGGAGCTCTATCCTGAACTTATTACCGACATGCTCCCTCGTCTGAAGCTTGGAGAAGTCCGGCAACCCTTCTTCGTTAAAGATGACTATCTCTCCGTCCAAGATCCCACTTCTTCCCTTGAATCCTTCTTTCACCGCTTTTGTTATCTCAGGGTACCTGTAAGTGAAGTCCACCATCCTGCGATTGATCAGTTTTATCTCATGATTGACGTAACAAATCGTCCTCGTCCCATCGAGCTTGAGCTGAAATATCCACTCCTCATCATCAAAGGGTTCGCTCGAGAAACAGAGCATGGGCTTTATCATCTCTTCTTCAAGCTCCTTTTTAGAGCGTCCACTAAGCTCTTCGCCTTGGCCTCCCTCTCCTCTACCTTAACCTCTATCTTCTCTCCCTTAAGCTTCTTCTTTATCATCTCCTTGAAAGCCTCAGCGTATTCATCCTTGAACTTACTCATGTCGAGTTTCATGCTCATCTTCTTTATCAGCTCCTTTGCCAGTTCTAATTCCTCCCGACTCACTTTTGCCTCCTCTATCTCCGGCATACCTCTTATTTCGTAAGCGTAGTGTA